>NZ_BMOD01000023.1 GCF_014646895.1 Deinococcus roseus | reverse complement strand
ACACCTGTGTGGTGCAGAGCATCAATGCGGGGATCGACATGGTGATGGTGCCGTTCAAGTACGAGCGTTTCATGGAGACCCTCACCCGGGCGGTGGAACAGGGGGATGTTTCCATCGAAAGAATTGATGATGCGGTGTCCAGGATTCTGCATGCGAAACATGCGCTGGGGCTGTTTGAGGAGCAGGAACTCCCCGAATTGTCAGTGGTGGGGTGCAGAGAGCACCGGGAACTGGCCAGAGAAGCGGTGCGGAAATCGCAGGTGCTGCTGAAGAACGACAACGTGTTCCCGTTGAGCAAGAACCAGCGGATTCTGGTGGCTGGGGGTGCGGCGAATGACCTGGGGGCGCAGTGTGGGGGGTGGAGCATCTCCTGGATGGGCGGTCATGGCAACATCACACAGGGCACCAACCTGCTGGAAGCCTTCACAAACACCCTCTCCAGCCCTGAGCTGCTGGAATACAGCGAAGACGGATCCAGCAGCGAACAGTTTGAGGTCGGAATTGTGGTGATTGCAGAGGAACCGGCAGCGGAGGGGATGGGGGACCGTTTCGAGCTGAAACTGAGCGAGAAGCACCTGGACGTGATTGCCAACGCCCGGAAAGTGTGCAACAAAATCGCTGTGCTGCTGCTGTCGGGGCGTCCTTACGTGGTGACGGAACAGCTGCCGGAGTGGGATGCGTTTGTGGCGTGCTGGCTGCCTGGAACAGAAGGACAGGGGGTGGCAGACGTGGTGTTCGGGGATGTTCCTTTTACAGGGAAACTGAGCTACCACTGGCCTTTAACCCAGCAGGATCTGCGACTGACTTCGGAAAGCCAGCACCTGTTCACCCTCGGGGACGGCATCACCACCGAAAAAACCCCGGTCATTGCCTGATTTCTTCTGAACTGATTTGACCTGCACCTGGGCACTCCCGGCCCAACAAAATGCTCCACGGGCTGAAGCGCGGCAAAGCTTCAGCCCGTTTCTGTTTTGCCCATTTACCAGCGAAACTGGTGGGGCCTGAAATCTGCAAAAGCATCTGCCAGATGGTAAGGCACAACCACCTGACCCGGGCGGGAAATTTCATCAATGTGCTGCAGGTCTTCCGCGGAAAACCTGCAGCACATTGCCCCCAGCTGGTCCTGCAACTGGGTGAGGGTTCTGGCTCCGATCACTGCTCCGGTCATGCCTGCCTGCTGGATGCACCACGCCAGATTGAGTTGCGTCAGGGTGCAGCCTTTCTGCCGGGCCAGCACCTGCAGCTTCTCCACCATATCGAAGGCTGGATCCACCAGATGCTTGCTGTTCCAGTCGCCTTCTGCACTTTCGAAACGGCTTCCTGAGGGCCTGGGCTGGTTGCGCTGGTATTTTCCGGTCAGAAACCCCCCGGCCAGCGGAGACCACGACAGCACCCCCATGCCATAACTCTGCGCCATGGGCAGCAGCTCCTTCTCCAGGCTGCGGTCCAGCAGGTGGTAGGGGCTTTGCTCCACCACAAAACGGTTCAGCCCGTATTCCTTTGACACCCACAGCGATTCCATCACCTGCCACGCTGCAAAACTGCTGGTCCCAATGTAACGCACCATGTCCAGGCGGATCAGGTCATCCAGGGCCCTCAGGGTTTCATCGATGGGGATGGTGGTGCTGGGCCTGTGGATGTAATAAATGTCTAGAAAATCCGTTCCCAGACGCTTTAACGATTGGTGCACCTGATCGAGGATGTGTTTGCGGCTGTTGCCTCTGGCGTTGGGGTTGCTGTCTTCCATTGAAACATGCACTTTGCTGGCCAACACGATGCGGTCTCTGGACACCTGCTGCAGGGCTTTTCCCAGCACCTCCTCACTGCTGCCTTTGCCGTAGATATTGGCGGTGTCAAAGGAATTGACGCCCATTTCCAGGGCCAGAGCCACCTGACGGTCTGCTTCCTACTGGTCGGTGGCCGTTCCATACAGCATGCTTCCCAGCGTGAGGGGACTGACAAACAGCCCGGTTCTGCCCAGTTGTCGGTGTTCCATGTTTTCCTCCGTGTCTTGCTGTGGTTTCAGGACTGCTGAGGGAAGTGTAGAACTTCAAGTAAACTTGAAGTCAAGACCATGACCCAGACCCTGAACCAGAACCCCACCGACAGAACCGAAGTGACCTTCTCCATCCAGCAGATGTGCCTTGTGGTGGGACTCCCGGCTTCCACCCTGCGGTATTACGAGGACCTTGGGCTGCTGGGTGTGGTTCCCAAAAACAGCAGCGGGCACCGCAGGTACCAGGAAACGCACCTACACCGTTTGCGTTTCCTGCAGCTGCTCAAAAACACCGGAATGCCCCTGGAAGACATGAAGCGTTTTGCCCTGCTGGACGATGCTGGCGCGAGCACCGCACCAGAGCGCATCCTGATGCTCAGAGACCACCATCTGGCTTTGCAGGACAAGGTGACCCTTTTGCAGGAACAACTGGGTCACCTGGCTGGAAAAATCCAGTACTACCAGCAGGTCTGTGAAAAGTACGGCCTGCCTGATCCGTTGCGGGAACAAGCAGACGCGCCACCCCCGGGCCTTTAGCGCCTGATCTGGCGGGTGATGGTGGGATCGCTGATTTTATTGTCCTGGGCCAGCATGAAAGCCTTGGACAGAATGATTGCCAGCGTGCGGTCTCCATCGAAGGGCAACAGCACCTGCTCTTTGACCGACGATCCAGGCACAATGCACAGGTACTGGTCGTCGGGTTCCATCAGGATGTTGCCACTTCCCAGGTGAATTTTGTAAGCGCGCAATTTGCCCTGCACCCGTAGAAAACGGCCTTCCAGGGTGGCCTGATTGCGGATCTTGAGCCTGGGAACCAGTTTTTCCAGCAGCACCTTGCGGGTCTGCGCGGTCTCACTGAGCTCCCCGAAACTGTAGCCCTGCCAGTAGGTGTAATGCCGCTGCTGCGCCCCCTGGTCGGTCCAGTTGGGGTCGTTGCCCACGCTGCACACCCCCACAAACAGATCCACATCTCGCATGGTCTCGCTGAAGACCAGAGCAGGAATTTCGCTGAGTGGGATGGGTTCTGCTGTCATAGGATGGAGGTAAGAGCCGCTGGTGTAACCCCCTCCACCTGCATGTGCCCAGTTTTCACTGGCATTCAGGGCATAGAAGCGCACCTGATCGGTGGCAAGGTACAGGAAAGTGCCGGATTCGTTGGTGTCGATGCCGTATTCATCTCCAGCCCCCTCCACCCAGAATTCAGCCCTGAGGTTCCATTCAGGCAGCTTTTTCAGGGGCGGGTTGTAACTGTCATCCACCATCAGGCGCAGGTCGTTCTTCCATCCCCTCAGCCCACACAGGGCATTGAACTGGTGCTGCTTTAAAATGTGGGCTGCAAAGCGGTTGGAGTACACGCGGGTGTTTTCTTCTGCTGCAGTCAGCAGGTAAATCTCCCGGAAAGCCTGTTTGAAGGGCTGCGTGATGCCCTGCTGAAGCACAAAATCCCTCCAGAGCAGCACCTCTTTGGTGTCAGAATCCAGCGGGTGCCACAAAGCAACCCTGGCGTCTTCTGGAACACTGCAAACCTGACCCGTTGCACCGACAAACCGGTCTTGCTGCCACATCAGGCTTTGCACCTGCCCTGCATGCTCGAATTTCCAGATCAGGTTTCTGGCAACCAGATGCACCAGAGGATGCTGCAGGTAACGCTCCTGCCACACTTCAAAAGACCAGCTTTTCTGCTTCAGGTACAGGCCATCCAGACGGTCAGACACAGCGGTCAGCATCTGGGGGATGTCTTTGCTCAGGGCTTTCAGTTCCTTCAATTCCTCTGCAAAGTCCTGTTTGGCCTGAGCAGAAGGGCTTTTCAGCACCTTGCCAGCAGCATTCTGGTAACTGATTTCCACCTCGCGGCCCTTCACCTGCACTTTTGCAGTCAGGTCCCCGAGTTGCTCCATCCTTTCCCCTTGCACATCCAGGCCATAAGTGGGGATGCCCAGTTCTTCCAGGTCTTCTTTGCTGATGCCCAGTTTGCTGGCTTTGGCATCCAGGGCTTTCTCGATTTCTTTGAGGGTGGATTTGAAGGTGACCCGGGTTTTCAGGCGGGCCAGTTGCGCCAGGGCTGCACTGGTGTCCAGCTGGCCCAGTGCATAAATGCAGGCATTGGCAATTTTGGGGTTTCTTGGACCCACGCCAGGGAGTTTTTTCAGGCTGTACTCGGTGAGCTGGGCAAGCAAGCGGGGAAGTTGCGGGTGAGAAACCCCAGGAGTCAGCCAGATGATGCCTCGCAGCAAGCTGGAATTGAATCCGTCTTCTGCCTGATTCATGGAAGAATGTTGATCCGTGAGCAGAGCAAAACTTCGTCCCTGTGTTGCTTTCTCAAGCCAGGACAGGATGTTCAGAAGTGGGTCAGACAGGGTGTTCACACAGGCTTGCAGGTTTTTCAGGAGTTTGGCATTGGGTTTTGAACCTGAAAATTCCAGACTGTACTCGAAAATTTTGCGCCAGGCTGCTGTTTCACTGGCTGGGAGGGTTTGAAGATCACTCAATGCCTGATCAGCCCAGATCTCTCCTGCATTTGGCAGGGCATCATTCAGCCAGTTCAGGACCTCTCTGGTTGCGGCGTAATCTGGGTACATGGCAGCAGTGCGCCTGAGCATGGCTTTGGTTGTTTCAGGCAGGGTTTTGTTCTCCCAGGATGCTTTGCACAAGGCTTTGATCAAAGCAAAAAGGGGATCATTGAACCACAGGGAATGCCTTTTTCCTGCCCATTCCAGCACTGCAAGGGTGACCTGAGAATTCAGCGGTTTTTCTTGTTGCAGCAAAAGATGCAGAGCTTTCAGACTGACCACAAGTTCCTGATTTGTATCAAGCAGCATCATCATCACCTGCTCTCTGACCTGTCTGGTTTGTTGCTGAACGTGTTGGAGCAAAGATTGCCCTCTGTAAATAAACCCAGAATTGAAAGTCCATTTCTCATATGTGCTGAGCTTTTGAATCCACATCTGGGCCTGTTCAGTGGGGTTGGTGCTGGCACTTGACTCGGCAATGGCATTCAGCTGTGCTGCTCCTTCTTTGAGTTCTGCACCAAATGCTTGCAAAGGTTCCGGGAAATGGGGAAGGGACTCATTGAGCAGATCGCTGAGGGCGATGCTTCTGGATTCATCAAGCTCTACAAGTTTGCGCAAAGCCATGAACGGAGAAGGGTTGGCTTGACCTTGCGCATCACTGCTCCATTTCAGCAAATAGATGCGTGCGACTTGTGGTGCAGGAAAGCTTTGCTGATGGGTGGCCAGTGATTCCAATGCCCGGGAAAGCCACTTGTGTTGCTCAGATGTTCGCAGGGACATTTGAGGCAGAGAAAATTGCAGCAGGTGCTGAAACAGGTCTGGCTGAAAAGTTTCACTGGACACAAAATTTTGCAGCAGAGCAACAGTTTTTTTGGCCTCAGGTGTCTGGGCTGGGCTGTTGTTGAAGAAGATCTTTTCAATGCGTACAGCGATCACTTCAGAACGGTTCACCCCCCCACCAGCGGGACGAGTTTCAGAAAGGTCACCTCGGTGGGTTCATCAAGGGTCAGGCGGATGGTCTCGTCCAGGCTTTCAATCTGGCGGTCATTCACCAGCAGGATCAGCAAAGAGGCCTCGAAAGCCTGCTGGGCCAGATGGTATTGTTTTTCCCAGTCCAGGGTTCTGTGGGCTTTCTGGCGGGGACCGTTGAGGGTGTGTTCGGTTTCTGCGGGTTGCACCAGACCGGAGAACACAGCGGATTTGCAGGTGTTGAAATCCAGCACCTCTTCGTAAATGCGCCTGCGCAGGATTTCCCTGGCCGGAATCCGTTCTTCCAGAAATTCCAGGGTGCCCAGTGGGGTTTTTTGTCCAGCGGTGGTCTCATCTTGCAAGGTGAGAAAATGGGTCATGGAAGCTCCTAATTATGTTTTTAACATAATATCATGGAGAGCAGTACAGTACAACACCAAACCTCTCTGAGCCCTCTCTGATTCCATTGCGCACAAACTGCACATTCTGCCCTTCTCTTCTCATAAAGGTGTAATCGAAATGTAACAATTTCAAATTGGTGATTCAGGCTACAGCTTGGCTTATACTTGCTCACAAACAGGCCCGATGGGCCTGAACCTGTCAAGAAGGTGTGACTGCTGGTGAAATCAACCTCCCAACCTGCCGAACCACCCATGCATCCCGGTCTGATCCTGCACTTTGAATGCGAGTGCAGAGATGAAACTGTGGAAGGGCTGGCGCAGGCGCTGAACCATGACCTGAACGAACTGGTGCAGGTGCTGCAGGGTGAAGCCCCCATCACCCCGCTGCTGGCGATCAAGATCCAGCAGCACTGGGAGATCTCTGCAGGCTTGCTGGTCAGCATCCAGCGGGACCATGACGCTTTGCTGGCCACAAAACACGCTTCTTGCTGAAACAAAACCCCATGCAGCACAGGTAAGAGTTTGGTGACCTCCCACTGGATACAGTAAAAGCAGCATGATGTCTGCAGATCCAGATGGTTTCCTTTTTCCTGCCCCCCTGAACATGGATCCCTGTGCCCAGGCCCAGTTGCTGCTGGACATCGGAGCCGTCACCGAAGCCCTGAAATGCCTTGAAACAGCTGAACACCTGAGTTTGCCTGGACTGGAATTGAAGGCCAGCCTCCTGCACCAGCTGCTCAGGTCCAGTGAAGCCTTGGAGGTGGTGCAGCACCTCCTGCAAGACCTTCCTGAAAGCAGTGAAGATGCGGTCCGGCTGCAGCTCAAAGCCATTGAAATCCTGCAGAACCTGGGAGACTTTCAGGAAGCCCGCAGCAGGCAGATGACCCTGATCCAGCAGCTTTCCCATGAGGATTCCCGTTACCTGACCCTCCTGCTGGATGTGTGCTCCACCTTGCTGTTGCAAAGCACCGTGGAGGACTTTCTGCAGGTCTTTGACCACCTGGCCCGCCTGAATGACCTGGAGAAGGCCAGGGTGCTAAAAGAGCTGGGCGATGTGATGTGCTCGGTGAAACGCTATGCCCACGGGCTCCGTTTGTTTCAGATGGCCCTCAGGCTGGTCCCAACAAACAACGAAAATGTGCAGCAAAGGGTGGAGATCCTCAACGGCATTGCGGGTGTGCAAACCTGGACCAGCCACCCCCAGCTGGCCCTGCCCTGCTACGAAGAGAACATCCAGATGTACCAGCAAATTGGCAACATGCAAGGCCAGATCCAGCAGCGCCTCAACATCGCCAAGGTGGCCATCAACATCCCCCGCTACCGTTACGCAGAGCAGGTGCTGAACGAGGCCATCGAACTGGCCAAACAGCACCATTTCCCCCAGCTGGCAGGGCAGGCCCACTGGCTGATGATGAACGTGCGCAGCCTCACCCGCAACGCTGTCCTGGACCACCTGGAAGCCTACGTGCACTTTGAGAGGGAACATCCGGGCAGCAGTGCAGACAGCCATGACCCCATCCGGTTGCAGCAGGAACTCAGGCTGCACCAGCAAAATGGCGACTACCAGAAATCCCTGCGGCTGGAACTGGAAAGCGCCTACCGCAAACTCTCTGCTTTGAACGAGGAGCGCCAGATGCTCTACGAACGTCTGGAACGACAGGCCGAGGAATTCGAGCGGCTGGCCAACACCGATCCCCTGACCGGACTGCCCAACCGCCGCCTGTTCTTCACGCAGTTTGAACGGGAATACGCCCGGGTGCAACGCACCTGTGAGCACTTCAGTGTGGTGCTGATGGACATCGATCACTTCAAGAGCGTCAACGACACGTACTCCCACAAAACCGGCGATCTGGTGCTCAAGATCGTCTCGGAAATCCTCAGGCAGGACAGGCGAGGCAGCGATCTGGTGGCCCGTTATGGTGGCGAGGAGTTCGTGATGCTGCTTCCCGGAGCAGACACCTCAGGGGCCAGAATGGTGTGCGCCCGCATCCAGAAAAGTCTGCAAGATTACCCCTGGAACAGCATCATGCCAGAGCGCAGCATCACCATGAGTTTCGGGGTGTGCTCCAACACCACCCTGGAGAGCATCGATCAGGTGCTGATGCAGGCCGATGAACACCTGTACCAGGCCAAGGCTGCAGGCCGCAACTGCATCGTCAGCGAGGAGATGCAACATGGCTGAACCCTCTGCTTACGCTGTGACCCTGCGGCTTGACCCTGAAACCACCCAGATGATTGTGGACGCCCGCAAAGCCCTGCTGCAACAGGAAGACCTCTCCCACCTGACTGCTCCTCCTCACATCCTGCTGAAAGGCCCCTTTCGGGCCTGCGTGCCTTGCGGTGCCCTGATCCAGCGTCTGGAACTGGGCATGCTGGACTTTGATCCGGTTTCATTGCACCTGGGAGACCTGCGCTGGTTGAACGGCACCCAGTTGCACTGGGACGCCACCCGCAATGCAGACGGTGAACAGAACTTTGAATTGATGCACCTGAAAACCCAGCTGTGGATGGTGTCGTCCTCGCTGGTCTCCATCCATTGTGAATTCAGTCCCAGCGAACCCTTCAGTTTCCGCACCATCAACCCCTGGCAACCCGGCATTTCGCTGGTGCGCCGCCGCACCCCTCCGACAGAAGAATACCTTTTGCCCTTGCAGCCCAGAGAAGCCAGAGGACAGGTGCTGGAGCTTTTTCGCATGCAGATGCAGGGTTCATGGGTGATCTCCTGGCAGCACGTGGCTTCTTTTGCAGGCAGACATGCTGCGCAGGTCAGAACGTGAAAGCGTCCAGAACCATGTGACCGAAACATGCATTACAAATGCACCGATTTGTTTTCACCCCCAAAAACTGTAAAATGAGGACAGTGTCTGGATCACGCTTGTTGGTTCCCACCCCCTTGATGCCCTGCTCCTGTCAGAACCCAGATGTCAGAATCCCGTCGCCCCAGACACCAAGACCCGACCGGATCCGAGAGGACATGATGCCTGTGAACCATCAAACTGCTGTGTTTGGCCACCAGGGCTTTTTTGCCCGTGCAATGCATGGAGTTGCTTTGCAGTTTTCCCACCTTCCGGCTTTGCTATGTGCCATTTTGCAATGCGCCATGCCGTCCATTTCCAGAAAAGCAGGTTAAAGATGCAGCTGTACTACATCATCGAGAACAACCTCATGACCATCATCCAGGCCCCCAGTGCCCTTTCCGCACTGGAGCACTACGCCATCACCCACGGCTGGAGGCTCCCCCTGGACGTGATGCGCTTTGTGTCCCAGGGTTACTGGGAGGTCTTTGGCGGAGAAATCAGGGTGTACGACCACAACCCCCAGGAAGTGCTGATTCCTCCGCTCTGATTTCAGCTGCCCTGAAAACCAGAAACTGTCATCCCTGGCCTGAGCGCCGGGGATTTTTGTGTTCTCCAAGGTTCCCCGGCAGGTTTCATTCCAGACTGTTCAGGTCCTGCAAAGTCCGGATGGAATCCCGATGGATGAACATGTAGGGCTTCTCAGCAACCACCCCTGGAGCGTAAAAGCACCTGACCCCCAGCAGCAGGATGTGTTCTTCAGGTTTGTCGGGCAGGTGTTCCAGGCAGCCATACAGCAGATCAAACTCCTCCCAGCGTTTCTGCGGCAGCAGCTCCCCCTCAAAGCGGATGTGATCTGCAACAACCATGACCTGTCTCACAATTTCATGGTATCAGCCCCCTGCCAGAATGCCCTGATGGGCATCACAAGGGGCTGAAAGTTTTGTGCCTTGATCTTTGGAAAGGGCTTACAGGGCCTTCAAAACTGGGTTTCCCGGGGCAATTCGGGCACCAGATCCAGATGGGGGAGCTTGCTGTCTGGCAAGAGGTTCTTCAGTTCCCGAATGAAGTGACGCACTGCAGGGGTGCGCAGCCCGCCCTGCCGCACCGCAAGGTTGATGTAACGGTGCAGGGGGCTGGCGAGGGGAAGCATGGTGGCCCCTCTGGGCACATAATCAATGGCCAGTCTGGGGCTGAGGCACATCCCCAGGTTCTGGGCGACCATGTTGTACATGGTGAAATCGTCGTGGACCTTGATCACCTCGGTGGGGGCAATCTGGTGGTCTGAGAGGTACTGCATGATGCGGTTGGTGCAGTCTCCACCTTTGGAAACAATCAGGGGCTGGTTCAGCAGATCTGCCGGGTGAATCCGGTCTCCCTGCACCAGGGCGTCTGGAACCAGCACCATGTAGGGATCTTCCATGATCTCCCAGGACATGAATTCAGAGCTCTCACAGTGGGGCAGGAAAGCCAGATCTGCAGTTCCGTCGTAAATGGGCCTCAGCAAATCCTCTTTTTCACAGATGATGCACTCCAGCAGTTCCAGTTGCAGTTTGGGATGCTGCTGTTTCAACTGGGCCATCACCGGAGGAATGAGCTGGCTGGCGATGCTGCGAAAGGTGGAGATCTTCAGGATGCCCTGAATGGATCCGCGTGAAAAAGAAACCTCCTGCTCGATGCTGTCAATGGCAGCCAGGGCCGAACGCGCATGAATCACCACCTGTTCCCCCAGTGGGGTCAGGCGGGCACCAAAACGGCCCCGTTCCACAAGGGAGCTTTGCAGGTGGGTTTCCAGGGCCGACAGGGCTTCGCTGATCGAGGATTGCGACATGCCGAGTTCCAGTGCGGCTTCCGAGAAGCTTCCAGAGTCTGCAATCGCGATCAGGGCCCTGAGCTGAGACAGTTTCATGTCAACAGTGTAAACCAGCACCAAGACGCATTCCATCCGCTATTTACCTTAGATGTCCACTTT
The DNA here is from genome assembly GCF_014646895.1 of Deinococcus roseus. Taxonomy (NCBI): domain Bacteria; kingdom Thermotogati; phylum Deinococcota; class Deinococci; order Deinococcales; family Deinococcaceae; genus Deinococcus; species Deinococcus roseus. Next base: position 69,104 of record NZ_BMOD01000023.1, on the reverse strand, counting down.
GGATCGGAAAACCCGATGTGAGGTCCGGACCTCCGATGGTTTTCCGATTGGACTTTGCGGGTCCATGGTTTATCCTGATTTCAAGGCGAACAACTTCGCCAGCATCCGCAAAAAATCCTCCGTCTCACACAGCCATCAACCCCACACCAGGGTAGAGGAGGGCATCATGCTTATTCTAGAAGCCACCGGTACTTTCGATCCCCAGTCCATCCAGTCCCTTCTGAAATCCGATGAAACTTTTGAATGCATTCCCTACGCCGCCCTGGGAGATTTCTCCCTGAGAATCCACATCCAGAAAGATTCCCTGCGTGCCGATGAAATTCTGGACGGTCTGGAAGCCCAGGGCTACGCTGTGGTGGGATACCGCTGGAAGAAAGAAGTGCGAGAGGTGGCCACCCCCAGACCTGCCTTCAAACCCGAAGTGCAGTCTGCTCCTGAGCCCTGGTACACCCGTCTGTTTGGGGCCAGAAAGCGCCCACTGACCCACTGACCCATCCAGAAACCCAGAAGCCCTGACCACCCTCAGAACAATCCGAGGGTGGTTTTGTTGTTTGTTGTTTTGGTGGGCTGAGGTTACTGCGGCGAAAGAACAGCCAGCGGAGAGAGGATGCTGTGCAAATCCACCCGTTCAAACACCCTGGGGCGGTCGGTGAGGCTTCCCTGCACGTGCTGCAGGTGCTCCCGCATGATGGCCACGGCCTCCGGGGCGTTGCGGGTTTTGATGGCCGCCAGCAAATCGCTGTGCTCCATTTCGGTGCATTCGGTGTCGCCGGTCAGTTCGTACATGGAGACGGCCAGGGCAGTGTGCCAGACCAGTTCGGTGACGAAACGCACCAGCATGCTGTTGGCGGCCATTTCAGCAATGCGCACATGAAAGAGGCCGGTCAGCCGGACCTGTTCCGGGAGGTGCTGGGCTTTGCGTGCTGCGGCTTCCTGCTGCAGGTGCTTTTCCAGCAGTTCCAGCTGGGCCGCAGTGCGGTTCTGGCAGGCCAGGGCTGCCGTTTCACACTCGATCAGGGTGCGGGCCTGGAAGATGTCTTCCACTTCTTTGAGGGTGGGGGCTGCCACCCTGGCCCCCACATTGGGGGTCAGTTGCACACAACGGGTTTCACTGAGGCGCAGCAACACTTTGCGCATCCGCTCCCGGCTGACTTTGAAAATTCTGGACAGGGTTTCTTCGGGCAGCCGGGTCCCGGGGGGCAACCGGTGCTCCGAAATGGCTGTCAGCAGCACGGTAAACAGTTGGTCATCCAGCAGCATATTTGTGTCCATTGTGTCATACCGCTCAGTTGAAAGGCTATAGTGCAGAATGTAAAAAATTTTTGGAACAAAATGCGCATTACACTGGCATAATTTCTAAAACTTTGGAAGAATTCTGCAAGATGTCAAAGAAAAAATTTACAAAATGCAGAAAAAGCTTGACATTGTGCACACCAACCTTTACACTACGGAGGACTGAGCGAGGGAACGTTCAGTCACAGGGGAACGCGTCACAACTTTAGAAGGCAAGACGTTAGGGGCAAGGGCAGTGCTGAAAAGCACTGCCCGAATTTTCGTGTTCTGAAAGTTGTTTGTGAGGCGCAAGCAGGGTTTGCACCCCGGCTGCCCAAGGATTTCCCTGAAGGCCGCATGGGGTGATCCCTGAGGGATGCACTTTTTGCTACAAATTCGTTACAATGTGCACATCAGCGACACATTTTGCACGCTGTTGTTTATTTGCAGCCACTTGCCCTGCATCCTGCACCCCTTTTCTGCAACAGCCCATTTACAAACAGCCCAATGCCCAATTGAATGCCAGGGGGAACCATGCAACCATCCGCTTCAGATGCCTACACCGAGGGCTGCATCCAGGATGCCTGCCGCCTTGCGCTGCAAAACCTCAGGGAAGCCCGCTTTCACCTTGCCCGACACCCAGAAACCGCCCAGCTTCTGCTGGACAGCACCCACGACCTGTACCTGACCGCCCGTGAACACAGCAGGCGCTCTGGACGCGAAAGTGCACTGCTGGACCGCCTGTACCAGCAATGGCTGGAAACCCAGCAGGAACTGGACCCTCTGGCCTGTCAGGACCATGCGCTGGCCCTCAGCCTGGCCAGGGAACATCTGTTCTGTTACCGCCTGCACGAAACAGGGGATCCCGGTCTGGACCGCCTGCTGCTCAAAACCGAAGCTTTCACTGCTGTGCTGCAAAAAGCTTACCGCCATGCTGCTGGTGGTGAACTGCCTGCACTGCTGCTGCAAGCGTGCCTGCGTTCCCTGAACATGCTGCAGGTGCCTGAAAAATGGGTGCGTCCCAGACAATTGGGCGCGGCCCTGCGCCAGACCCTGAGGGCAGGCCGGGAAGCCCAATAGAACATCGGTCTGTAAAAGACCACAAAAAACACAAAAGCACAAAAAGGCAGCCAGAAAAGCTGCCTTTGACTTCCCACCTGGGGGTTTACTCGGGAACCACCAGACGGCCCTCGCCACCAGCCGCATTGAAGCCCTGCAGCACATCTGCAGCCACCTGTTTTGCCGTGCCAGCTTTGACCAGGGCCACGCAACATCCACCCCAGCCTGCCCCGGTGATCCTGGCCCCCAGCACATCCTGATGGGCCTGCAGGCGCTCCACCAGGGCATCCACCTGCACATGGGATGCTTCATAGTCGTCGCGCATGCTGGCATGGGAGAGGTTCATGAGTTCGCCAAAACGCTCTGCAGTGGCGGTCAGGGCTTCCTGCACCCTGGCATTCTCGGTGATGACGTGTCTGGCCCGTTTGTTCAGGGGATCAGGAAGGCGGTCCACATCAGACAGCTGGGCGTCCCGCAGGCTGGCGATGCCCAGGATTTCGCAGGCTTTTTCGCACTCAGCACGGCGGGTGTTGTAGCCGCTTTCAGCCAGGCGGCGTTTGGCTCCGCTGTCCAGCACCAGCACCTCAAACCCAGCAGGCAGCGGAATGAGCTTGCGGTCCAGGGTGAGGGTGTCCAGCAAGAGCATTTCACGGGTGCTGGCCACGCTGGACGCCATCTGGTCCATGATGCCGCACATCACCCCTGCAAACTGGTGCTCGGCCTGCTGGGCCAGCAGGGCAATGTCCACCCCATTCAGTCCCAGGTCCAGCAGATCGTTGATGGCCCGGATCACGGCCACTTCCAGGGCTGCGCTGGAAGAAAGCCCTGCGCCCATCGGGACGTTGGAGGAGACATGGATGTTCAGGGGGGGAATGCTGGCCTTGCGTTCCAGCACCCGCACGCTGCCCTGCACGTATTTGGCAAAGCCTTCAGGCTGACCGTTTCTGGAGAGGTCCTGGCGTTCCTGAAGGTCTGCGCTGTAGATGTGGTCCAGACCGTCTTCGCTCACCGAGATGGACACGGTGGTTTCCTGCGGAATGGCGGTGGGCAGCACAAAACCGCCATTGTAATCGGTGTGCTCTCCCAGCAAATTGACCCGTCCGGGTGCGCTGCGAACGAGGGTGGGTTGATGGCCGAAAATCTCCTGAAAACTCATGCATTCACCTGGACCTGACGCAGTTTTTCTGCTGTTTGTTCGGGAAGGGTGTCGTTTGCGAAAATGCCAGCGCCCAGTTCGGTGCCCGCCAGGAACTTCAGGCGTTTCTCGGCCCGCAGGGCAGGGTAGATTTCAATGCGCAGGGGCCATTCAGGGTGAGCCTGCCCATCGGTGGGAGCCTGGTGGATGGTCATCAGGTAAGGCATGGGTCCACTGAACAGGTGGTCCAGGCGGTACAGGGTGTCTTTCAGGGTGTGTGCAAAGTCCAGTCTGGCTTCTGCAGAGAGGCTGGACAGGTAAGGCGCGGGCACCGTGGGCATCACCCAGGTTTCGTAAGGGTAGCGGGCGAAAGGGGGAATGAAAGAGATGGAGTGTTTCCCTTCATGCACCAGACGGCCTTTTTCCTGCAACTCGGTTTGCACCAGGGCCTCTCCGATGTTCTGGTTGTTTTCCTGGTGGTACCGTCTGGCCGCATCCAGGGCTTTTTGCTGCACCGGAGGAATGAAAGGGTAAGCGTAAATCTGACCGTGCGGGTGGTGCAGGGTCACACCCACCTCCACCCCTTTGTTTTCAAACGGCAGCACGTACTGAATGTTTTCCTGGTTGCCCAGTTCTGTGGTGCGGTCTGCCCACACCTGCAAGAGCAGTTCGATGTGTTCCACAGGCAGGCTGGACAGCAGCGTATTTGCGTCCTGGGTGAACACCACCACTTCACAGGTTCCGTTGGCAGCCTCGGTCAGGATGCCGTCCAGGGCAGGTGGGTTGTGGGAGGTGAGGGCCATGCTGGGAAACCGGTTCTGAAACACTGCAATGTCATAACTGCCCTGGGGCAATTCGGTGGGGTTTTCAGGGTCCCGGGTGGGGGCCAGGGGGTTGTACTCTGGGGGGGGCATGAAGGTGCGGTTCTGGCGGTGGCTGGCGTACAGCACCCATTCCTGACGCAGCGGATGGTAGCGCATGTGCGGGTTGGCTTCCACGGGCTCGTTGCTGGGACTGACCGCTTCTGCATGCTGGAAGTCCTGCGACCCATACAGCCACAGGGTGCGACCATCTGGTTTGGTGAGGGTTTTTTTGAACATCTGGATGTCCTTTCTGATCTGCCCGACCGTTCCCGGGCAACTCAGGCCTGGGCCTGCACATTGCTGCTGGGAAGTGAAGTTGGGAGCGGGGTTTCGGGCGGGAGGCTCAACGGTTGAACGCTTCTTTCATTTCCTTCGTTATTTTCATTATCTGCAATTTGGGCAAAGTGTCAAGTTGTTCTGCCTAGAACGTTGGATGAAGGGCAGATGCAGGCAAGAAGCTGCTTCATCCACAGGAGGCTTCTTTATGTTCATTGACTGCATGCATTGAACATTGAGCTTTCTTACCCTGAAGACAGGGCATCATCCGAAGCAAAACTGCCACAAAACCGCCTGTTGAACACGTTCCATGCAAGAGCGCAAGGCAGCAAACAGCAAAACCGCTTCGGGTGATCCAGAAAGGATCTTCCATGTTTAACAAACGTTCAATTTCTGCTGGGTGTGTGATGATTTTCGGGGTGTTGCTGGGCACTTCTGCTTTTGCCCAGTCCTCTGAGTACATTCATTTGCTGCAGCCCACCACCGTGTATGTTGCAGCGCAGGGCAAAGTCAATTTCCCCTTCACCTACCAGAGCGTGGCTCCAGAATCGGGCAGCAAGATGTACCAGAGTGGAACGGTCAAGGCCTACTTTGAGCAACTGAAAGAGGTGGCGGTCTCCAACGGGTACACCCGTGCCTGCATCAGCCGGGAACTGCATTACCTGCCCGGAAAAAACCAGCAGGACCTCAAAACCAGAGAAACCCAGTGGATCAGCGCTTTCAAGAAAAGCCCCACCTTTTACACGGTGCTGGATCAGGTGAAAATACCGGCCTTCGAAACCACCGAAGGCCGGGTGGACGGCACCATATACCTGCTGAAAGTCCCTGGTCTGAAGATGACCGAAGCTTTCGGATTTTTCAATGACGATGGTCGCAAGCACACCTGGGTGCTGCAGTGCGGCTCGGGCAGATGAACAGGGTCGGCAAACAGGACATTGAAAACAAAAATTAAACAATAAATAATTCACAATCAGTGCTTCCTCCAAATCCAACTTCATTTGCATGTCAATCCACAGCAACAGACAGCAACAGACACGGCACCTCTGAGATCAGGCCAGAGGTGCCGTGTTTTCCATGGCGGTGCTTTCAAGAAGAGAGATCAGTTTTGAGCAGGGGAGAGGCAGGTGCTGGTCTGGTTCCCCATGGCTTCGGGGTATTGTGCAGCAAGCCTCAGCACTTCTGCGGCCAGCATGGTTTCATGGTAGTTCATGGTCCAGATGTTGCCTTTGGAACCATCAAAGACCCTCAGGTCACCCACGTGCACATTCTGGTACCAGCCGCCGTACTGGCTGTCCACAAAATGGTTCTGGATGAAGTTTTCCTGCCGTTTGAATTCTTGCAGGGTGTCGTCTTTGCGCACCACGGCAAAATGCAGGAAAGCCCGGGCGGCTTCACTGTTGGCCCACCATACATAAAAATCGTTGTCGGGGTTGCCTTGTAGGGGGGTTCCATCGTAATCGGTGACCTCGTACTGCATGGCTCCAGTGTCGGGGTTGAGGGTGTGCACCTCTACAAACTTCTTCAGTTTCTGGGCGGTGTTCAGCCATGCTGGATTGAAGCCACGTTCTACTGCGCGTGAAATCAGGTAGGCCAGTTCGATGTTGTGCCCGGTGCTGGCCTGTCTGGCGGTGGTCCACTGGGTGTTGCGGGTGTAAGGTTCCAGAGCAGGTTGCCAGTTGGCGTCGTAATTGTAGGCCACATAACCCTGGTCTGTGTGACCCGTTTCATTGTGGTAGAGCACCCGCTCCAGGCTGTTGCCTGCCTGCTGGATCAGGCTGGCCACGTGTTGCTGGGGTTCGCCTGACAGCACATCGTGCAGGGCCAGCAGCGCTTCAAAGTAATGGGTGAAGGTGTCGATGTTGTTGTACCCCTCAACTTCACTGAAATCGAAATTGAATCCAGGCAGCACAATTCCGGGGTGGTCTGGCACCACAAAGTGCTTTTCCAGCACCTCCAGTTGTTGCAGGGCGAGATCCAGGTATTGGGGATCCTGAAGAACGGCGTACAGCTGCGCCAGTGTGAACAAACCAAACACATTGCCATATCCCTGTTTGCTGCGGCTGGTGGGGTTTCCCTGGCGGTCTGCTTCCCAGTAAAATCCACCATTCTGTTTGTCCCAGAAGCTGTTCAGGTAAAATTCGGCACCTTTTTGTGCTGCAGCTCTGAAGCGCTGGGCTTTGCTGGCCCGGTAGGCTTCCAGGTTCATGTAAATGGCACGGGCCTGGGCCACCGAGGTGATGCGCTGGGAACCGGTCTGTTCCCAGTCCCGGGCCAGGTTGGCCTGAAAAAAGCCTGTAAATCCCGTCTGGTAAGCTCCCATTCCGGCCAGTCCATCCAGGCCGCCATTCCACAGATCCACATGGTGGACCAGTTGCTGGCAGTAGGTTTCCACCTGAACAGGGGGTGGGGTCTGGGCCAGGGCCAGGGTGCTGAGGGCAAAGGACAGTGAAGCCAGAACACGTTGCGGCATGACAGTTCTCCTTAAAGGGCAGGCAAGACATTTCTGTTTACTAAACTATCATCAGTTTAACGTAAATCAACAGAAAGTCCAGTCTGTTACACCCATTCGACTAGACCTGTGTCAGGCTGCCTTTCCAGCAGCAAAAGACACAAATGTAAACGCATACAATTCAGGGTTCTTGAAAACGTGTTCTGAAACTGTTGTGAACCTGGCTCAATCAACCCACCCCATCCCTTTCTGGCACGACAGTCTGAGCTGGGCAGCTGGATTTTCTGTGCATGCAGACAGCAGAAAACCTGTATGGTGCAGGAACTTGTTTTGAAAGAATGCTGGGGTTGCAGCAGTGAAACCGGCTTTGAAACTTCATGCGGAGACTTGACAAATGCACGGGCAGAAGGTAAGGTCAGGATATAGCCAACAGCCAAATCCCTTCACCCATCCATCCGGTGAAGCTGAAGTTTTTGTGACTGCCAGATCCATCAGTCAACACCACTGATGGTCTGAAACATGGTCTGAAACAACCTTCAGCTTTTGCTGGTGAACCCAAGGAGGTCCACCTCACCCCGATCCTGCGCTGGTCTCGAAATGTAAGCGGCTACATTTTTATCACCAGAAACTCATCAAAAAACGTCCCTCACAAGACCCCCTCAGCGATTGTTGTTCTTTGCAAAGGAGTGCTTCATGAAAAAATCCCAAAGCCTGACCCTGCTGACCCTGACCCTGGTCGTGCTGACCGCCTGCAGCACCAGCAGCACACCCGCTGGGAAGGAACCCAATGTGGCTCCTGGTGTCATTCGCCCGCAATCCAGCACCGCAGCAGACGTGTGGGTGACCCACCCGGACCGCAGCCGCCTGATTTCCTGGGACGGCACCAGAACCTTTGCCGCAGATGGCAATGTCACTGCCTCCACCCTGAGCGTCAACGAAGGCCAGACGTACCAGACCATGGAAGGCTTCGGGGCCTCCCTGACGGACTCTGCAGGCTGGCTGATGTGGTACAAGATGAACGCCACCCAGCGCAACAACCTGATGCAAAGCCTGTTCGGGTTCAACGATGGCAATGCGGGGCTGAGTTTCCTGCGCATTCCTCTGGGCGGCAGCGACATGGCCCTGTCACACTACACCTACAACGATGGAGCAGCAGACCCGAACCTGACGCGCTTCTCGATTGGGCATGATTTGACTTACATTGTGCCGCTGGCAAAGCAGGCCAAAACCATCAACAGCAGCATCCGCTACATGGCCACCCCCTGGAGCCCACCGGCCTGGATGAAAACCAGTGGCAGCCTGAACAACGGCAAACTGAAACCAGAGTACTACCAGACCTTCGCCAACTACCTGAAGAAAGCCTACGATGCCTACAATGCCCAGGGGGTCAAATTCAATTACCTCTCGGTGCAGAACGAGCCCCGCTTTGAACCCGGAAGTTACCCCGGCACCCTGTACGAATGGTATGACGAACTGAACCTGGTGCGCGGAAATGTGTTTCCGACCTTCAATGGCACCGGCGTGAAATTCCTTGCACTGGACCACAACTGGGACCTCTCCTGGTACCCCAAAGCCATCCTGAATGAAGGATCTGCCTATTACGAAGGCACCGCATGGCACTGCTATGCTGGCGACAAAGCCGCCATGACCGATGTGCGCAACAGTTTTCCCGGCGAAGGCGTGTTCCTCACAGAATGCTCTGGAGGGTTCTGGGCCACCAACTTCGGGGAAAACATGAAGTGGCAGATGCAGAACCTGTTCATTGGAGGCACCAAAAACTGGGCCAAATCCGTGCTGTTCTGGAGCCTGGCCCAGGACCCCAGCGGAAACCCCCACCTGGGTGGATGCAGCAATTGCCGTGGGGTGGTCAGCATCAACCAGAGCAACGGGGCAGTGACCTTCAATGAAGAGTACTATTCCATTGCCCACTTCGCCCGCTTTGTGTGGCCCGGAGCCGTGCGCATTGGCACCACAGACTCCAGCGATGGCAAGTTCATCGGGGTGGCTTTCAGGAACACCAACGGAGCCAAAGCCCTGGTGGTGTTGAACCAGAGCAGCAGCACAGCCACGTTCAAGATGGTCTGGAGTGGCAAATCCATCCAGCAGTCCCTGCCTGCCAATGGGGTGGCCACCGTTTTCTGGTGAAGTCATTTGTAGGCGAGAGAGGGGGACAGTGCATGCACTGTCCCCCTCAGATGTTGTTTCTGTCAGCAAATATTAAACAATAAATCTTTCACAAGCAACACCAATACAAACAAAAGAACTTTTCTCTCCAGAAACAAAAAGCTCAGCCCTATTGCCTGTTTCTGATTTGCTCTTTCTTTACCTTTTCACATACACCCAGCTCAGACCACAATGGGCGCCCCTGAACTGTCCAGAGCAATGTCTGGCTGCACATCGCTGCGGGTGGTGTCCACCGTCAGGGCATTGCCGTAAAAATCCATGTCCGGAACCCCTTCGGTGTAATTGACCATCAGGGTGAAACTGTAAGGGGCCAGTTTTTTCTGGGGAAGGACACACTGAAGGTCATGACAGCACTTGCACCGCTGGCCAGTGACTTCTGGAACTTCCTGGCCGTAGGGTTTCACCTCGGTGATTTCCAGACCAGCAGGATCGGTCACGGCATAGTCCTTGACATCCAGACCATTGCGGTAGGTGGATTCGGTGTAGGTGGATTCGGTGGTGAGGTTTTGCAGGGTGTTTGGATCCGCACCTTTCAGCGCTTGATCACCTGGCAGGTGCAGCGGGCCAGGCAGGTTTCTTTGCCCCGTTCATCCCTCAGCACAATGTTCCAGACCATCACAGAGCGTCCCTGGTAGGCCAGGGTGGCTTCTGCCTGCACGGTGCCAGAGGTGACACCCCGCACATGGGTGGCGTTGATGTCCACCCCCACCGCCACCTGGGTGGTGACATCCAGGTTCAGCCAGGAGCCCACACTGGCGAGTTCTTCGGCCAGGGCAATGCTGGCCCCGCCATGCAGCCTTCCTGCAGGTTGACGGTTGCCTTCCACAGGCAGGGTGGCCAGCACCCTCTGGGGGTTGGCGTGGGTGATCACCACCCCGAGTTTTTCACCCAGGGTGCCTGGAATTCCGGTGAGGCGGGCGGCCAGCATTTCAGGGCTGAAGGTCTGGATTTCCTGTGGGGTGGGGAAGTTGGGGTTCATGGGTTCATTCTAAGGTTCATTCTGGGCTGGAGTGTGGGCAAAAAACGCCATAAAAAAATGCAGGTGTTCCCTGCATTGGTATGTTGAGATCATCATGGCAGTGTTTTGAACATCAGGCAAACATGGCATTCAAGGGTCCAGCAAAAGGATCAAAAATCAGAGGTCCAACGGAAATCAGGCGTGAAAGTGCAACAGGTCATTCAGCTGGCGGCGGCGGTCCTGGTGGTTGTAAGGGTTGGCAGGATCATTGAGGCGCATGTGGCGGCTGAGGAACACCCGGTGCTGGGAGGTGTAGGCTTTCAGCCAGCCGAACATGGCCCGCTGGTCGCTGTCGTCTCCTGATTCTCCGAGTTCCAGGCTGGCGCTGCGCACTGCAGACTGGGCTTCAGCGGCGAGTTCCAATGCGTGACGCACGGTGGTGCCGGTGCGGTTGAGGTAGCGGGCAACATCGGCCAGCACAAAGTAGTTCTGGGCCATGTTGAGCAGCTTCTCCTGGCCCAGGCGAGGGTTGAGTTCCTGGTGCCAGGTGTAGCGGCCTTCCAGGTTGCGCAATTCACGGGCATATTGTTCGATCAGGGTCTGGTCTGCTTCAGCAATGGCTTCAATCAGCTTCCCTTTGGTGGTGCAGCGGTTAATCACACCAGCCAGAATGTCGTCGGGTTGCAGGGGATAAATGTCTGGTTTGGGTTCGATGCGGGGTTCCGGGCGGGAGTCGGGGAGGTGGAAATCTGTGTGGTGGGTTTCCAGCACCACCGAGGGTGCACTCTGTGAGGGCATGGTGGCATAGAAGTGGTCCATCAGGTCATCCAGCTCGTCCGGTTCTGCAAATCCGGGAATGGTGGGGGAGGCAGGGATGGGATCGGGTTTGCGGGCCTCGCTGCTGTCTTGTGCGGAGAGGTTGAGGTGCATTCCGATGATCTCATGGGCCAGGTGAAGCAGGTCCCTGGCGAGGGAAGGATCCTGTTTCGCCTGTTGTATGAGCGTTCTGGCAGATTGAATGATTTGGTCCTGGTCAGGCATTTGCAGACCATTATGCAACGTTTGGGGGTCCCTTGGCGATATTGCCAACACAACAACATCCTGAACGTGGTTTTTCTGCCCCTTCAATTTCAGCAGAAAAGGCAGCAGAGGAGGTCTGTGTCGCACATCTGGGCTTCATACCCTCCTTTGGCTGGTGCTGATGCACCTGAAGAAGTCAGGTCGGGTGTTGCAGCAGTCTGCTGCAGGCTGGGAACCGGTTCTTCAGATCTTCCAGAACCAGCGCAACGGTCTCTGTTCAGTCTCTGTGTTTTGGCTTACAGTTGGCTGCGGCCTGGTCCACTTCACAACCTTGCATGATTTCGGGCTTGCATGATTTCGGATCTGTTTGCTTGCCCATTTTTCATGATTTCCAGACCCAAACTTGATGATCTGGGTTTCACATTGCATTCACAGCAGGTCACCTTGTGAACCCCTTCTGAAAATGCTTTGCTGCAAGTGCTTGAACAAACCACCTTCTAAAATCGCTTTTAAGGCCCCTCCATTTCAAATCAGATACCAGAAGACCTGGAAAAATGGTCAGGCCCTTTCATGCTTTCGACTTCACCAGCCAGAAAGTTCATCTTTCAGGTCATCTGCAGCAGGCCTGGCATATTTGCGGGTGGTGTCCACAGAAGCATGCCCCAGGTGGTTGGCCACCCGGGAGAGGTCCTTGACCTGCTCCATCAGGCGGGTGCCCGCGTACTTGCGAAAAGCGTGAAACCCCCGGAAGCGCACCCCGGCCTGCAAAGCCACCCGGTCCATGTGGTAATGGGCGGTTTCACGGGTGCCAAAAGAAAACAGTTGCCCTTCGGGCCGGCCTCCCAGTTCACGGCGGTATTCGCGCAAAACCTGCAGCAGGGAAGAAGAAATGGCAATGGTGCGGGCCTTGCGGCCTTTGCCCTGGTTGACCCTCAGGCGCTTGCGGGACTCATCCAGGTCCTCCCATTCCACCGCCAGGGCCTCGCTGATGCGCAACCCCCCGTGAGACAGCAGGTAAATCAGCACTTTCATGGAGACCTCGGCGTGCTCCAGAAAAGCATCCACCTCATCGTCTCCATAAGGCGCATTCTTTTCCAGGCTGTGGGTGTTGTCTTTGGGCAAACGCACGTCCTGCAACGGATCTGCTTCGGTGGCTCCGGCCCAGCGCAGGGCTTTGTACAGCGTTCGGACCGCCGCCACCCGGGAACGCACCGTATCGATGCTGAGTGTTTTGGGTTTTTTGGGTGGGCGGGAGGCTTTGGGGTTCACGGCAGGCGTGACCAGCAAGGTGTTCACCCAGATCTGGGGATCGTCCCGTTTGGGGTTGAGCAGGTTCCAGGCGTTGTGGTCGGCGTACTCCACGAATTGCCGGATGCCGGTATGGTAACTGCGGATGGTGTGGGTGCTGGTCAGAATCTTGTTCTGGGCATACAGGGTCAGGTAACCCAGCACGATTTCCCAGAGCACATCAAAGTTTTTTTCGGCGCAGGCCTTTACTGCTTTCTTGCGTTTGTCTTCGTCGGTGAGGTTGCTGAGGTGCCTTGCCTGCTCGAGTTGCCCCCGGTACAGATCGAGTTCCAGTGCCATGCCCCAGCATAGCAGAAGGAGCAGATAAATTCTACGATAATTTCACTTATCGTAGAGAGAACAGGAAGAAACCACAGCAACCTCAAAAACCTGAGACATCCAATGCTTCTGGATGTCTCAGGTCCCGTGTGCAAAATTCAGAAGTTCAGAAAAGGCTCAGACCTGAACCGATGCCCCCAGGGCTTTGAGTTTGTAGCGGGCCAGGGCCAGATTGGCCCGGTCTTTCTGCAACACCAGATACATGAAGAGCGTCGAGTTGGGCACGGTGTAGATGATGTGGTACTGGGTGTCCAGGGTGATCAGGATGTCCTCAATGCCGCCCTTGATGCCCAGAGAGTCCATGGTGCGCATCTTGGCCCGCACCACATCGGTGTTGCCTGCAGCGGCCAGTTCCAGGTTGAGTCCTGAACCCTTCATGCCCAGGGCCATGCCACTCTGGTAGTCAACGAGTGCTGCTGCAGTGGCGCCATCAATGGTGCTGAGTGCGGAATCCAGGGTGGCTTGAATGTTGGACATGTCCAGTGCCTCTCTTTCTGAAACTTGGGGAGCAAGGGCGACGGGTTGAACCTCCTCAGTTTCAGGCTGAGCAGGAAGAGCGGTGATGTTGGGGTGAAACTCAGCCTGAACCCCTGCTGTTGTGGGCGCAGGGTCGGTCATGGGGGCAGTGGTCTGCAAGGGCGTTGAAGGTGGAGCTTCAGCCACCAGGGGTTCAGGTACATCCAGTGCACCAGGCCTTCCGAGAGACAGTGGTGTCACTGAAGGGCTGCCCACAGGGACGGGCAAAGGGGGCGCAGGAACCCCTGAAGGCTCTGCCAGGGAAAGCCGCAGGCTGGCAGGTGATCCATGCATCAGGTTGCGCAACAGTTCGTTGTGGGGATCGTGCGGCTGATGCTGGACCCGAACGGGTTCGTCTGGATGCTCTTGAATTTTGGGTTTGGGTTTTCGAAAGAACACCTTGTCCTCCAGTGGGATGCTGAGTGGGGTCTGGGTGTGCTTACATGGGACATGAAGACCTTGCACATGCAAGCAGTGTCAGGGGCCGCTGGCATGTGGGGTGGCATGTGGGGACGTAAAACCTCAGGGCGATTCATCCCCTCAGGGGGAAACCACCATCAAAGAGCGTGGCCGGTTCAGGGATACACCATCAACCATCCTGTCTCCTTCTTTGTTTTGCATGTGAGGTGCTACGTTATCGTTATAACACTTTCATAATCAATTGTACAGACTTTTTTCGATTTTTGGGGTTCTAAAGTTGTGCGATCCCAAAATCTATCATGTTATTCACATCTTTATTTCATGCGTTTTTTATTCACTGACACAACAAAGAAAGACTGAGCTTTTTGGGTTGTTCATGCCCTGCATTTTGATGGTCCCCATGAAACAGATCGGACACTCTGGAAGAAAAGCACGATCAGAACAGAATTTTTTCGCTTTGCATCACCCAAAAAAATTGCCCTGAATCTCCATCTGTTGAGCCAGACATCTGAACAACCTTTTTTCCACTGTATTTTTCCAGGAAACATCTTTCTGCAAGAAAAAAACCTGCATCACCCATTCCATTAACATTTATCAAACGTTGAACAACACCGAAACAGATTGTTGGAAATGTTCCAAAAATTGATTCAGAGCAATCAACAGATGTCTAGACAAAAAATGGTTTTGTAAGAGAGATGTAAAGTTTTCCGATCCAAAGAACCCACCCCTAAAAACCAGAAAGGGAGGCTTTTTTCAGCTTCTTTGACCCCATGCTCCTTCTGTCAAATGGATGCCACTGGTTTACTGGGTTCAAGGCAAACACCAAGTTGTGATTGAGGTTTGCCAAAAGTGTTGTAAGGCTTTTGGCGCAGGACCCTAAGCCACCCTGAGCATGCACTTCTGACCACAAGTCCCTAAGCTGGAACCATGGCCAGGCTGAAAGACCCCCGTGCCGAAAAAGAACGCGACTACCAGCACCAGCGGGTGATCGTGGCTCAATATCCGCACCTGTACGTCAAGGCCCGGCGCAAGAAAAAGCATGGGACCAGCCGCAGCCACCGCCGCAGAACCCGCCAGGCCCTGCAGGCCAATGACGGGGCTCAAGATTATGCCGAAATCGACAGCATCGACCGCAAAGACAACACCATGCATTATGACGATCAGACTGCCCCACTGAGAACAGCATTGCAATACAAAGTGCAACGGCGGGCCCGCACCGAAGCGTACAGAAAAACCGACGCTGTCGAAAGTAGTTGCAGGACCTGCTGAAACGCACCCAACGTAACGCCCTGACCCGCGAAGTGGCCACCGTTTACGATGTGCTGTTGCATGGCCAACCGATTGATGGCTCTGCACTTCCCTGGCAATTGAACACCTCTTACCAGGCCTGGCTGATGTTGTTTCTGGAACTCCATCCTGAGTGGCGCAGCAAAATTGAAAACTGGTCCGCAAAGGTGCTGGCAGACTGAGGGATGGCCAATCCATTGATTCTTGCAAACATATGTTCCAAAATCCTGGGCATGTCCTGATGTGTGGATTGTGAATCAAAAATCAATTGTTTTTATTTGTGAAAATTATATTTAAATACAGATGTGAAGCTTTTTGATGGACACAAAATGCTATACTGACCCCAATCAGGCCAGTCCTTTGCCCGCTGGCTGCAAGGAGTTCAAATGCAACGCACCTCGACCATCGATTTCATGACCTATGTGATCATGCTGGGTCTGGCCTCTTCCCTGTTTGGCAGCCTGTTTGAGCTGAAATGGTTGCAAGCCATAGGACCCGTCCTGGTGATTGTGGGTTTTGCAGGCATTTCCATGGTGGAGCGCAAAAAATAGCTGGAACAGCCGGAACGCAAAAAATAAATTTCTGTTGTTGATGCTTTTGATCACAAGGCCCCAGAAAATACACCTCTGGGGCCTTGTGATCGCCTGGGAACTCAGGAGAATCAGCAGTCTGCTGGTTGCGATTTATTTTTATTGCAAGAAGCTTTGCAGGGCAGTCAGCAAACGGTCGGGCTGCTCCACCTGGGGCTGGTGGCCAGCTTCAGGAATGGTCACAAATTGGGCCTGTGGGAAAGCTGCAGCATAAGCCTGTCCATAGGTGAGATCCACAATGCCGTCGCTTTCGCCCCAGGTCACCAGCACGGGAACCTGCACTTCAGACAGTCTGGGATGCAGGTTGGGATCGGCCATTTTCAGGTTCTGGTCGTAGAGGGCCAGGGTGGCGAAATTGGCAGCCCGCAAAGCCATCAATTCCGGGGTGAGGGGCACCTGCTGAACGGCTTCCGGGCGGTGGAAACTCAGGCGGGCCAGTTCTGCGGGGGTCACGTTGAACACATCGGTCACCGGGTGACCGGGCACCTCGATGCCCACGGCATTGACCAGCACCAGTTTGCCGATTCTGGAGGAATCGTGCAGCACCAGTTCACTGGCAATCCAGCCGCCCATGGAAAATCCCATCACCACCACCTCTTGCAGGTTCAGGTGTTGCAGAAAAGTCGCGTAAGTGGCAGCCAGATCTTTGATGGTGTTGTGTTGTTCAGGGCGGTGGGTTCCTGAAAAACCCGGATGAATGGGAATGAACACCTGGTGCCGCTGGGCCAGGCGCTGGGCAAAAACCTGCAGCACCTGAGGACCGCCACCACCATGCAGGAGCAACACAGGGCTTCCCTGTCCAAGAATTTGCACTGTCAGGGTGAGCCCTGCAGAAAGTTGAAGAATCTGAAGTCCGGAGGCAATGTTCTGGGTGCTGATGTTTTGGGTTGAATTTGCAGTCATGATGAATCCTTTTCCTGAACACCCGCAAGGTTCAGTGGTTTGATGCCAACATTCTATATCAGGTTCCTTATATAATCAACCTTACACACTGATCGTTTAAGATGTCAGCATGACACCCACCCTGCAGGACCTTGGTCGCAGCATCAAACAGGTTCAATACCGGCACCACCGGTTGCTGGACCAGCAACTGAAAACCATCCACACCACCCTCTCCCAGTGGGATGCTTTGAGGGCCATCGGCAACAACCCGGATGCTCCGGCCCGCAAGCTGGCCCAGCTGACCTTCCAGACCGATCAGGCTTTTGGAGAGTTGTCTTCAAGGCTGCTGGCCCAGGGCCTGATCACCCGCACCGCAGGACCAGGACGGGCCATCCGACACCGCCTGACCGCTGCTGGAGAAGCCCTGTTGCAGGCTGGATACCATGTGGTGATGCCTGTGCTGCAAGCTTCTTTTGCACCTCTGAACGAACAGGAACGTGAAGTGCTCTATTCCCTGCTGCAACGCATGCTGGAAAATGAAAACAACCCTCTGAAGTGAAAGGAAGGACAACATGCGAGTTCTGGCAAAAAGTCAACACTTTATTGTCACAGCGGATCATGAAACTACACTTCAGCATCCATCGTTCATGGGGGGTAAAGGCAATGCAGAAAGGCAGCTCCACATGCTGATCCTGAGCTGCCCAGAAGGCTGGATTAAGCTTGTGAATTTATTGTCTATTTAAATCTAAGAAGCAGGAGGGTTGACTCCATCCTCCTCTCACGCTTCTTTTCTCAACGGCAACACCCTTGAGGTTCGTGAAAATCAATGCCTGTCCCGAAAAGCATGCAACTGGTGCATCACTTCACGGTTGTTCTGGTACAGGGCCAGATACTGCGGATACAGTTCGCTGTAGATGGCATGATTGCTTCTGTCTGGTCGCAGCACCTCTCTGGCCTGTGCCCAGTGCTGCAAATCTGCTTTTTGCAAGCGTCCAGTGGCAAGGCCCGCCAGGAAAGCATTTCCGTAACTGGCTCCCACCGTGGTTCTGGGCAGGATCTGCTCCACCCCGCACACGTCGCTGACCATCTGGGGCCAGAAGGTGCTTTGTGCACCTCCTCCCACTGCCACAATGCGTTTGATGCTTGCACCCAGGTCTGAAAAGGCTTCCAGGTTGTGCCGGATGCCAAAAGCCACCCCTTCCAGTATGGCCCGGAACAGGTGAGCGCGGGTGTGCAAGAGCGTCAGTCCCGCAAAAATACCACTGGCCCGTGGGTCATTGACGGGAGTGCGCTCGCCGCTGAAGTACGGGAGCACCAGCAGTCCTTCTGATCCTGCCTGAATGGTGGTCGCTTCCTGAAACAATTCAGAAAAGCTTCTGTCCCCTGCCAGTTGATGCTTGAACCAGCCCGTCAACGCTCCAGTGGTGGCCATGCCTGCGGCCAGATTGTGTTGCCCTGCAAAAGCGCCCCCCACCGTCCACACCCTGGGGTCAGGGGTTGGGGTGTCCTGCACCAGAATGAAAAAAGTGGTGCTCCCATACATCACCATCAGGTCGCCGGGCTCTGACACACCTACACTGAGGCCCTCACTGAGGGCATCCACTGCACCCACCGTGACGGGGGTTCCGGCTTTCAGACCCGTGATTTCGGCGGCAGCAGGGGTGACTGCTCCAGCGAGTTCATCGCTCCAGCCCAGCTCTGGAAGCATGGACAGCGGGCAGATGTGCTCTGCGTAAGTGTCACTCCATTGCAACGTCTGGCTGTCCATCAGGGGCATGTAATGGCTGGCGGTGTGGCGGTCCATCACGTGCTTTCCGGTCAGCTGGAACACCAGATAACTGCTGGCGGTGGTGAGGGTGCGGGTTGCTTTCCAGACTTCCGGTTCGTGCTTTTGCAACCAGCGGATTTTGGGACCGATGGCCTGCGAGGTGAACTGCATCTGGCTGAACCGAAAGATGTTCTCCTCGCCCAGCAGGGCATTCAGTTCTTCAATTTCCGCAGTGGCACGGGTGTCCACGCCGTACAGGATGCCCGGACGCAGGGGTCTCCCCTGTTCATCTAAGGGCAACAAACAGGGGCCAATGGCACTCACAGCCACCGCCACCACATCTGCTCCCTGGTGAGGAGCGCCGTCCAGCAAATGGCGGCACACCTGCACCACGTCTCCCCACCAGATCTGGTCCGCGTCCTGCTCAGCCCAGCCCGGATGGGGTGTGCTGACCCCGTGTTCAATCACATGGGTCTTCATAATGTTGCCTTGCAGGTCAGTCAAAACGCCTTTGGTGCTTCCGGTGCCCACATCGATTCCCAGCAGAAGTTCAGGCATGATACCCTCCCAGAAAAGAAAGCCCCCACCCTGCAACGGGGGGAGCATTGAAAGAGAAAGCCTGATGGAGCAGGCTCACCATATGGTGTAGCCACCATCCACGGTGAGCACACTGCCAGTCACGTAACTGCTGGCTTTTGAGGCAAGGTACACCACGGAAGGCCCGATTTCTTCGGGTTCTGCGAGGCGGCCCATGGGGATGGTGTCCAGCCACACCTTGCGCCATTCTTCGGTTTCCATGCCTTTTTTGGTGAGGGGGGTGGCCACATAACCAGGGGCAATGGCGTTGACGCGCACCCCTCTGGCAGCCCATTCTCCGGCCAGTGATTTGGTGAGCATGATCACGGCAGCTTTGCTGGTGTTGTAAGCGGCCTGGGGTTGCGGGTGGTTGGAGATGATGCCGCTCATGCTGGCGATGTTGATGATGCTGCCCGAACCGCGGGAGAGCATGTGGTGGGAGATGGCCCTGCAGCAGGCAAACACCCCATCCAGGTTGACCTTCATGATCAGGTTCCATTCGTTGTCAGAGGTGCTTTCTGCCGGGGTGTTCCGCACGATTCCTGCATTGTTGACCAGCACATCCACCTGTCCGGCTTCCTGGATGATCTGCTGGAACACTGCATTCACCTGGTCTGAATCGGTGACGTTGAGGGTCTTGAAGTGTGCCCCCAGAGCGCTTGCGGCTTTTTCTCCGACTTCATGGTTGAGGTCCACAATGTAGACGGTGGCCCCATGCTGAACGAGGTCCTGGCTGATGGCGTACCCGATGCCCTGGGCCCCTCCGGTGACGATGCAGACTTTGCCTTGCAGATCGAAAGCACTCATTTCAACACCCCCGACAGCACCTCGCTGGGCGAGACGATGGATTTGATGGATCCAGCGGAAGCCGTGATTTTTTGCCCGATGGCTTCATGCAGTTTACCCAATGGCAGGGTGTCGGTGATGAGCTCTTTGACTTTCACTTGCCCCGAGCGCATCCAGCGCAAAGCCAGCGGGATGGTGCTGTTCAAAGAAAAGCTGCCCAGCACGGTCAAATCCTTGCGGAAGATCTCGTAGGGGCTCACTTCGATTTTCGCGTCCTCCGGGGCCACCCCGAAAATGAGGATTTTCCCGCCTGCAATCGCCTGATCAATCATGGCCTGCTGCACCCTCGGCACCCCGGTGGCTTCGGTGACCACATCGAACCCATGGGGGAACAAATCTTTGAGCTGCTGGTTGGTGCTTTCGGAAGCCTGGAAAGCATGGGTGGCTCCAAGCTCCTGGGCCAGCTTGAGGCGGGCAGGCTGGGTGTCCACCACGGCAATTTCACTCACCCCGGAGGCCAGGAGGGCCTGCATCAAAAGGAGCCCAATCCCTCCGGCTCCGTACAACAGTGCAGTGGAACCGGGTTCGGGCTTCAGGCGGGTGATGCCCCAGGCCACACAGCCCAGTGGCTCTGCAAACACGGCAACTTCAGGCTCCAGGTCGTTGGCGTCGTAGACCACACTGGCGGGGGCCAGAACGTATTCTGCAAATCCCCCTGCTCGGGTCACGCCAATGGCCTCGTAATGCAGGCACTGGTGGCGCATGCCTTTCTGGCACATCATGCAGGTTCCACAGTTCAGGTCCGGGTCCAGCACCACCCGCTGTCCCTCGTAAAATCCCCGCACGTCTTTGCCGAGGGCCACCACCCGGCCCACGATTTCGTGGCCGGGGATGAGGGGGAGTTTGGCGTTGAAGTGGCCTTCTAAAAGGTGGGCGTCGGTGCCGCACACGCCAGCAAGTTCAACTTTGATCAGCACATCGGCTGGGCCCACTTCGGGCAGGGGCACTTCCTGATATTCGATGGTGTGGGGGGCAGTGATCAGGGCAGCGTGCATGTTGGTCATTTCACAGCTCCGAAGGTCAGACCGCGAATCAGCTGTTTCTGGGCAAACCAGCCAAAAATCATCACGGGGGCAATGGTGAGTGTGGCTGCGGCAGACATCTGTGCCCAGAACAGGCCTTCAGAGGTCTTGAAGGAACTGATGTACACCGAAAGCGGTGAAGCGTCTGAAGAGGTCAGGTTGAGTGCAAAGAACACTTCGTTCCAGGCGAAGATCACACAGAGCAGGGCAGTGGAGGCAATGCCGGGCAGGGCCAGAGGCATCGCGACCTGGAAGAACTCCTGGAACATGCTGGCCCCGTCCACCTTGGCAGCTTCAAAAATGCCGAAGGGAATTTCACTGATGTAGGAGTGAACCATCCAGACCACCAGGGGCAAATTGATGGTGGTGAACATCAAGATCAATCCAAAGTGGGTGTCCAGCAGTTTGGCATCCCGGAAGATCAGGAACAGGGGAACAATCACCCCGACGGGAGGCATCATTTTGGTGGACAGCATCCACAACAACGTGCTCTTGGTTCTGGCTCCAGGGTACAGGGCCATGGCAAATCCTGCGGGCACACCCAGAATGAAAGCCAGCAGCGTGGATCCGCCCACAATCAGGATGGAATTCTTCAGAAAGGGGCCGTAGGTTTCCAGCGCTCTGGAAAAGTTCTCCAGGGTGGGGGTGAAGAAGAAGATGGGTGGGCTGGCGAACGCCTGCGCTTCGGTTTTGAAGCCTGCAGCAATCATCCAGATCAGGGGGAACAGGAACAGGAACAGCACCAGGTAGGTGAGGACGGTCAGCAGGGAACCTTGCACCATGGCAGCGGTTTTCTTGCCGTTGTCGCTCTGGCGAACGGTGGTTTCACGAAGGGTGCTCATGCTTTCACTCCCTGAATGTTGCGGCCAATCATGCGCAGGATCACCGAGGAGACCAGGTTGGTGAACAGCACGGCCAGCACCCCGGCAGCGGAGGCCAGACCGATGTTGTACTCGGCAAAGGCTTTCTGGTAGATGAAGTAAGGGATGGTGGTGGTGGAGATGCCAGGACCGCCAGAAGTTGCGGTGTAAATCTCCCCGTACACCTGCATCAGGAAGATGGTTTCCAGCAAAACAACCACTTCCAGGGATTTGGACAGGTGGGGCAGCAGCATGTACCAGAATTCCTGCAAGGGGGTGCAGCCGTCCAGACGGGCGGCTTCCAGTTGCTCTTCAGGCATGGATTGCAGACCGGTCAAGAGAATCAGGGCAGCAAAAGGGGTCCATTCCCAGGTCACCATTGCCACGATGCTGGCCATGGGGTACTGGGAGAGGTAATCCACTGCAGGAAGACCGAGTTGCTGTGAAACCCAGGCGAAAAAGCCGAACACGGGGTTCATCAGCATGTTCTTCCAGACCACAGCGGTCACCACGGGCATCACCAGGAAAGAGCTGATGAACAGGGTTCTGACCACCGGACGGCCCAGGAAAGGACGGTTCAGCAAGAGGGCCACTCCCCCACCGATCAGGATGGTGAGCACCACCACGCTGAGCATCAGGACCAGGGTGTTCAGCATCACGTGCAGGTTCTGGGTGTCGGTGAACAGCGAGAGGTAATTGCTCAGCCCGATGAAGGGGCGGTCATCCGGGATGGTGAGGTTCCACTTGAAGAAGCTGTAGTACACCGTCATCAGGAAGGGGGCCTGGGTGGAAACAATCAGGTAGACCAGCGCAGGCAACACCAGCAAAGTCGCTGCAATGTTGATGGGTTTCTTTTTGGTTTCTTGTGTTGTGGATACAGATTTGCTCAGCATGAAGGCTCTTTTCTGTGGGGATGCGGGCCACGGTGTGGAGGAAGGTGGGTCTGGACCCGCACCAAAAAGAGAAGGCGAAAAACAAAGGGCTGACCTGCACTGGAAAAATGGAGTGTGATCACGGCGGAGGGGCAAGTGGGGGTGGAGGATTGTTCCTCCACCCGTGGGGTCATGGTCCGATGGGATGCAGCAGGTCAGCCAGTGGAATTACTTCTGGTAGCCGCCGTCTTTGGAGACTTTTTCTGCGGCAGCCTGGCTCTGTTTGAGGGCCTGATCGACGGTCATCTGACCGCTCAGGACGCCTGCCAGGTACTGACCGACCTGGGTGCCCAGCGCCTGGAACTCGGGGATGCCCACGAACTGCACGCCGGTGTAGGGCACGGGGTCTTTGGTGGCATTGGTGGGGTCAGCACGCTTGATGCTGTCCAGAACGATGTTGGCAAATGCACCTGCTGCTTTCTGGTAGTTGGCGTTGGCGTAGGTGCTGTTGCGGGTTCCTGGAGGCACAGCGCCCCAGTTGCCTTTCTCCTTGGCGACCAGTGCGATGTAATCTTTGCTGGTGGCCCAGGTGATGAACTTGAAGGCTTCGTTTTCGTGGGTGGTGGATTTGGGGATGGCCAGGGACCAGATCCACAGCCAGTTGCTGCCTTTGGGGGTGCCAGGGCCAGTGGGGCTGTTGGCGAAGCCCACAGAGTTCACCACTTTGCTTTGTGCGGGGTCGGTCACGAAGCCTGCGGCCACAGTGGCGTCGATCCACATTCCGCATTTGCCCTGGGAGAACAGGGTCAGGTTCTCGGTGAAACCGTTGGAGGTGACTCCGGGAGGGCCGTACTTCTTGATCAGACCGGAGTAGAAGGTCAGGGCGCGCTTCATGGCAGGGCTGTTGAGCTGGGGGTTCCAGTTCATGTCAAACCAGCGTGCGCCGTAGGTGTTCATCACGGTGCCGAAGACAGCCATGTTTTCACCCCAGCCGGGCAGACCGCGAAGGCAAATGCCGTACTGGCCTTTTTCGGGTTTGTGCAGGGCCTTGGCGAAACGCTCGATCTGGGTCCAGGTGGGCTTCACGGGCATCTTCAGTCCGGCAGCCTGGAACAGGTCCTTGCGGTAGAAGGTCATGCTGGATTCGGCGTAGAAGGGCAGCGCATGCAGTTTCCCGTTGTAGGATAGGCCTTTGCGCACGGGTTCCAGCACGTCGCTGAGCTCGTAGTCTTTGGCGATGTCAGCGTTTTTGCTGAAGAGCGCACTGAGGTCTTCCAGCCAGCCGTTCTTGGACCAGATGGGCACTTCGTAGGCACCCACGGTGGCGATGTCGAAAGTGCCTGCTCCGGAAGCCACGTCCAGGGTGATTTTCTGGCGCAGTTCGTTTTCAGGGAGGACCACCCATTTGACCTTGATGTCCGGGTAGGCTTTCTCAAACTCTGGGGTCAGCTTCTGCATGGTCACCATGTCAGGGTTGTTGACGGTGGCAATGGTGATGGTGGTGGCGGCAAAAGCGGATGAACCTAAGCCCAGCATCAGGCTTAATGCGGCAAATTTCTTCATGTTTTCCTCCCGATCCTCTTGGCGAGACAGGCAGCATACAGGCAGAACAAAGACATTGTTCTGTCGACGAATATTCTGTGCTGTATGCTTATGGTCTCGTGTCCATAGTTAAGCACAAAGTGTTAGGATTGTCTAGTGGGTCCATCAAGCTGCAAAAATTGAACCCGGCACACTTGATGTGTGCCACCGTCAGGCTGCAAAATGAAACCCGCAGGAGAAGAACGTGGCCACCATCAACGATGTCGCAAAACTTGCCGGAGTCTCCCCCACCACCGCCAAACGGGCCCTCAACGAGCCACACAAGCTGCAACCGCACACGCTGGAAAAAGTCCAGTGGGCCATCCGCGAACTGGATTATGAACCAGACCTCACCGCAGGGGCGCTGCGGCGTGGACGCAACATGACCGTGGGCCTCCTGGTTGCAGACATCGTGGAACCGTTCTTTGCCGAACTGGCCCGTGAAGTCAGTGTGCGCCTCAGAAGCTCCAATTACGGCCTCTTGCTGGCCGACAACGAATACCAGAGCGAAATCGAGCTGCACAACCTGCGGCACCTGGCAGGCCAGCGGGTCAGCGCACTGATCATGCGTCCGTCTTATGGTCCAGGCAACCGGGAGTATTTGCTCAAGATGCAGGACAAAGGCACCTACATCATTGAAATCGACCACCACATGCCCGACAGCCCTTTTGACTTCCTGATGCTGGACCACGAGCAGAGCGTGCGGGCTGGACTGGAGCATTTGTGGTCGCTGGGGCACACCCGCATTGCCGGTCTGGGCACCTACGACGCTGAACTTTATCCTGAATGGCGTGCCCACCATTTTGACCACATCATGCGCGAACATGGGCATCCGGTGCTGTCTGCTTACCGGGAAATCATCCGGTACAACGAGCAGGACGCTTACGAGTTCACCCGTTACCTGCTGAACCTACCAGAGCGCCCCACGGCCCTCTTTGCTTTCAACGGCACCGAGGCCATCGGAGCTTACCGGGCCATTCAGGATGCAGGACTGCGCATTGCAGAAGACGTTTCACTGCTGGCATTTGACAACCTGCCCTGGACCCACATGGTGAGTCCTGGCATCGATGTGATCGAACAGCCCATCAAACAGATGGGCGAACTGCTGGTGCAGCAGGTCCTGAAAAACATCGACGGTCCCAGAACGCCCATGCAGTTGCTGCTTCCCGGAAAATTGATTGTGCGAGGCAGTTGCGGCATGGCTTCTGCCGAATCCTGATTCCGTCTGGAAACCCCTCAGGCCACCTGATGGGCCAGTTCCCTTGAGGCGCTGGCAATGGCGAACAGGGGCATCTCCAGCCCCTTGCAGGTCACGGTGGCCACGGCTTGCAGGTTGTCACAACACAACCCCAGCATCTTCAATTGCCTGGGGGTGGCCAGATGAACAGGCACCTGATCCATCTCGGGGTAATGGGGCAACAGTCCAGCATCCAATCGTGAACGGGGCATGGTTCTCCTTGAGCAGGGCATCTCAGGGTGCAGGGGAAAAGACAGGGAACTGAGGAGGCAGGTTTTCAGCAGACTGGGGGAAGGGCTGCTTCTGGAAAGTACTGCTTTTATTGAACCAGTTTAATTTATATCCAGGACTTTGCCAAGGGGCTCTGGTGAAGGCGGAGCCTTGCCTGGATTCAGTCCATTTTTAAGATGTTTCAACCCGCAACCCCAATCAACCCGCTTCGGTTTTTCCCCTGAGCGCATACACATAATCCTGATGCTGTTCTCCCCACTCCAGCATGGCGTGGATGATGGGCTGCAGGCTCTTCCCTGCTTCAGTGAGGGCGTAGTCCACCCTGGGGGGCACTTCCGGGTAAACGGTGCGGGACACCAGACCATCGGCCTCAAGTTCCCGCAGTTGCAGGGTCAACATGCGCTGGGTGATGACTGGAATCAGGCGCTTGAGTTGTCCAAAACGCAAAGTGCCCTTGGTGAGGTGGTACATGATCACCCCTTTCCAGCGGCCTCCGATCACGGTCAGGGTGAGTTCCACCGGGCAGCCCAGGTTGCAATCCCACCTTTTGTCCAGGTCAGAAAAGGACTTGTTCATCTGGCTCCTTTTCCGAATGCCTTGCTGGACGCAATGGTTACATTTTTGTGTCTACGTTTCAAGTTTGTACGTACTTGCTCAGGGTGCATGAATGCAAGATACTGCAAGACAGGCAGGGGCACAAGTGCAGCCCCCCAGATCTTCTTCCAATCTGCAATTCAGCCTGCAACTCAATCTGCAAGAAAGCCCTTTGATCCAGATCCCACAAGGAGGGACGCCATGACCATTTCTGAAACCCAATCCCAGACCCAGAATCCCCTATGGAAAAGCACCATGAAAGTTGTTTCCGTCAAGAACAAAGACAGCTTCGTTGACCTTGAACTGCCCACCCCTGAACCCACCGGGCAGGATGTCTTGATTGCGGTGAAAGCCGTTTCGGTCAATCCGGTGGACTTCAAGGTGCACTCCAGAACCCCTGGTGAGCTCTCCGAGCCCAAAATCCTCGGGTGGGATGGTGCAGGTGTGGTGGTGAAAGTGGGGCCAGACGTCACCCTGTTCAAAGAGGGAGACGAGGTGTACTGGGCCGGGTCCATCATTCGACCTGGCTCCAACGCCGAATTTCAACTGGTGGACCAGCGCATTGTGGCCCTGAAGCCCAGAAGCCTGAATTTTGCAGAGGCGGCAGCACTGCCCCTGACCGCCATCACCGCCTGGGAGGGCATCCATGACCGCCTGCGCATCGGTGAGAAGGAGAAAGGCAAAACCCTGCTGGTGATTGGTGGAGCAGGGGGGGTGGGTTCCATCCTGATTCAGATCGCAAAGCTGGCTGGCCTGAAAGTGATTGCCACTGCTTCCCGCCCGGAAACCTTGGCCTGGGTGAAAGAGATGGGGGCAGATGTGGTGATTGACCACAGCAAGCCCCTGCATGAAGAACTGGCCGCCATTGGCATTCCCGAGGTGGATTTCATTTACAACACCGTGGACACCGTGCGTTACTGGGACACCACCGTGCGGGTGATCAAAGCCCAGGGCAGCATCGTCTCCATCAACGGCACCGCTGAAAGGCTGCCTCTGGGGGAACTGATGGGCAAGAGTGTCAGCTTCCACTGGGAGATGATGTTCACCCGCAGCAGTTACCAGACGCAAGACATCCTCGAGCAGCACCACCTGCTGACCCGTGTGGCCGAACTGATTGACACGGGCGTGTTCAAGAACACCTTCACGGCAGACCTGGGACCCATCAACGCCGGGAACCTGAAAAAAGCCCACACCCAGCTGCAATCGGGCCGCACCATCGGCAAAGTGGTGCTCAGCGGCTGGTAAAAGCCAGCCTCGCCCAGACCAGGACCTGCTTGCTGCAGCAGGTCTTTTCTTTTGGCCTTGCTCAACCGAGTGCACCAAAAGTCAGTCCCCTGACCAGTTGGCGCTGGGCAAACCAGCCAAAAACCATCACGGGAGCAAGGGTGAGGGTGGCTGCTGCAGACATTCTAGCCCAGAAGAGGCCCTCAGAGGTCTTGAACGAACTGATGAACACCGAGAGCGGTGAAGCGTCTGAAGAGGTCAGGTTCAGGGCGAAGAACACCTCGTTCCAGGAAAAAATCATGCACAGGAAGGCCGTGGAAACCAGACCTGGAAGGGCCAGAGGCAACGCCACCCGGAAAAGCTCCTGCAGCACACTGGCTCCGTCTGCTCTGGCAGCTTCAAAGATGCCGAAGGGAATTTCACTGATGTAGGAGTGAACCATCCAGACCACCAGGGGCAAATTGATGGTGGTGAACATCAAAATCAGTCCGAAGTGCGTGTCCAGGAGGTGGGCATCCCGGAAGATCAGGAACAGGGGAACGATCACTCCAACGGGGGGCATCATCTTGGTGGAGAGCATCCACAAGAGCGTGCTCTTGGTTCTGGCTCCGGCATACAGGGCCATGGCAAAACCTGCAGGAACCCCCAGCAGGAAGGCCAGCAAGGTGGAGCATGTGACCACCACCAGAGAATGTCCCAGAAAAGCGCTGTACTGTGGCAGGACCTGCTGAAAATGCTGCAAGGTGGGCCAGAAAAAAAACACTGGAGGATCAGCGAAAGCCTGGGATTCGGTTTTGAAAGCGGTCAACACCATCCAGAGCACCGGAAACAGAAAGAGAAACAGGATCAGGTAAGTGAGGGTGGTCAGCAGGTTGTTCTGGATGCGGACCCGCCGGTACCGCTGTTTCTCTTCGGGCAGGTGAACCGGGACATTGCGAACCTGACTCATGAGAGGCTTCCCCTTCTGCTGTGCTGCAAAAAGTTCTGGCAAATCCTGAAAGCTGGTGTGGAGGTGATGGCAGGACTGAACATGGTTTTCCTTCCTTCTGCATGGCCTCTGGTGTCTGAAAAACCAGAAAAAAGAGCCAGCCAGCGATGTCATCACGTGGGTGGCTCTTCGGCAGAGGGAAGTGGCAAGAAAGAGAAGAAGTCGCAGGAGCAGACGGATCAGGTCGAAGAAATCGCAGGCTTCACGAAGATGGATCCTGACAGAATGGGAGGGGAAAGGAGCATCCCCTCCAGTAGGCGCGCTGCTGGACGGTGGGGGAAAAGAAGGGTGTGCGGGGGCAAAGCAACGAGCCAGCCAGTGCGACACATTTCAGGCGTACGCAGGTTTATGCCGTTCTGGACTGTTTTGACCTCGTGCTCATAGTAAACCATATTTCGGGTCTTTTGTCCAGATGAAATTTTCGGTCAAATCTGGCAATGAAACGTTTACAGGGTTCTGGCCTGTTTGAGTTCCAGAGAAACGCTCAGATCTGGCAGGAATTTGCCTGCTTTCTGATGCAAAATCAGGGGTTTTCCCTCTTGAAAAATCGAAACCGGAGTCAGTTGACCCCGGTACAATTGGATGCAAGATGCTGCTGAGCTTCAATCTGAAGCGCGGGAAGCTTCCAGCGAATGTTTGAGGTCGCGCACCCGGTCGTGGGCGGCTTTGACCTGGCTGTACTGCTTCTCGATCAGGGAACGGATGTCGCTGGGAAGTTCTTCTTTCAGCACATCCTGATAGTTCTGCACAGCCACATCCTCGCCACGCTCGGCCTCGGCAATCACGGCATAATCGTCTTTGCCAGAGATCAGGTCCCGCACGTTGATCCACACGCGGTGCAGGGCAGCGCCCACGCTGCTGTGCTCGCGGGGTTTGTCTCCCAGACGGCTGATGGCCTGCTCGATCTCACCGATCAACTGGGAACGCTGGGCAGCAAATTCATTGAAAAGCTGCTTGTACTGCGCATTTTTGACTTCATCCGCAGATTCGCGGTAGCCTTTTTCGCCGTCTTTGAGGGTGCCCAGAATGCATTGCAATTTGTCCAGGGTTTCTTCATTGTTGAGCATGTTTAAACCTCCTGAGGTTTGGTGCTTTCTTCCTGTAGGCTATGGATTTTCGGGCTTTCAGGAAGGTGGATTTGACACATTCTTAAGAAAAATCCAGCCAGAAAAGCCAAGCATGAGAATGCAAAGTCCCAGCACACAAACGAAAATCAATTCTCATTGCATTTCATGAAAGCAGCCTGTGGTCATAATGAGGGCCTATGGACCTCAGATCTGGCAAAGCATTCTGGCCCATCCAAAACGGCCTCATTCAGAGCTATCCCCCACTGGACCAGGACCTGCAAACCGATGTGGTGGTGCTGGGAGGAGGAATCACCGGAGCCCTGGTGTCCTGGCACCTGATCCAGGCGGGCGCATCCTGTGTGGTGCTGGACCGGCGGGATGTGGCTTCTGGCAGCACGAGTGCCTCCACCGCCATGCTGCAATACGAAATTGACACCCCACTGGTGCAGCTCAGCAAAATGCTGGGGGAACAGCACGCCTCCCGGTCCTACCTGATGTGCCTGCAGGCCATTCGGGACCTGGAGCAGATCTCTCAGGTGCTGGAAACCGATGTGGGCTTTCAGAAAAAACACAGCCTGTACCTGGCTTCCCGCCCTCAGGATGCAAGGGGACTGCAAAAAGAACATGCCCTGCGCCGCAAATACGGCATCGAAGTGGAGCTGTGGGATGAAACCACAATCGCCCAGCACTTTCCTTTTCGCAAAAGTGCGGCCCTGTACTCCCAGGAGGCTGCAGAAGTGGACCCTTACCGCCTGTGCCATGCTTTGCTGCACTCAGGCACCCGGCAAGGGGTGCAGGTCTTTGACCGCACAGAGGCCCTTTCCTGGGACATGGATGACACTGGAGTGACCGTCCAGACAGACCGGAATTTCAGCATCAGGGCCAGAAAAATGGTCTTCGCCACTGGATACGAAGCCCAGAGCATGCTGAGGCAGAAAGTGGTCCGGCTGCGCAATTCTTACGCGCTGGTCAGTGAACCCCTGCAGGACTTCACGGGCTGGTACGAAAAAGCCCTGCTCTGGGAAACCGCCCGCCCTTACCTGTACGCCCGCACCACCACCGACAACCGCATCCTGATCGGGGGTGAAGATGAAACCTTCAGAACCCTGCCTTTCCGGGAACGTCGGATTCCGTTTAAGCAGGCCAGGCTGGAAAACAAATTCAGGGAACTCTTTCCAGACATCCCCCTGGAAACGGCTTTCTCCTGGGCAGGCACTTTCGGCGAAACCCGCGACGGTCTTGCTTACATCGGGGAGCACCCGGATTTCCCACAGGCCTATTTTGCCCTGGGATACGGAGGCAACGGCATCACTTACAGCCTGCTGGCCGCCCAGATGATCCGGGACAGGATGGTCAAGGGACACCATCCAGACTGGGAGGTGTTCAGGTTTGATCGGTGATTTGATGAGACATGCCGAGGGCAGAGGGCCCAGTGCTGAGAGTCAAGGGCATCATACAAATGCGGGCATAGAGCATGAACCAGCAAAGCTGGGGGGCAAAAAGCGTGCATTCTGGAATGTAAAGTCACACCATCTCAAGCTCTGATTTTCCCTCTGTTTTTAGCGCTCGGCCCTCAGCTCTGCGCGTCTGGCTCTGACCCCTGGGCATCTCCTGCAGCCTGTTGCGGTGCCAGCACTTCCTCAATGATGTCCTGCAGTGTGATGATTCCCGCTGTGCCTCCCAGTTCGTCTTCCACCACGGCCAGATGGGTCTTGCGTTTTTTCATCAGCACCAGAGCGTCACTGAGGCGGGTGGTTTCGGGGAACACAATCACCGGGCGCAGCAGGTGGGAAACCCGCACCTCCTGGGGCGACAGCGAAAACGTCCGGATCACATCTTTGATGTGCAGGTAACCCAGCGGCTGGTCCAGGTACAGATCCACCACCAGATACCGGGAGTAGCTGCCCTCCTGAATCAGGTTGTTCAGCTCTTCTGCTGTGGTGCGCATTTTGAGTGCCCGGATCTGGGTTCTGGGGGTCATCACCTCGCAGACCTGGCGTTCCCCGAAGTCAAAGATGCTCTCGATGAATTGCTGGTCCTGGCGGTCAAACTGGCCGCCCTCTGTGCTTTCTTCCACCAGGTATTCCAGTTCGTCGGAGGTGTACAGGCGGTCTCCTGATCCGGGGTCCTTGATGCGCAGTGCCCGCAGCAAAGCCAGTGCAGAGGTGTTTAACAGCAGCACCACAGGTCGGAACACAAAACCAAAGGCCCGAACCAGCAGATCCACGCTGTAAACGGTGCCTTCCGGGCGGGAGAGGGCCAGACCTTTGGGCACCATCTCCCCCAGCACCACGTGCAGGCAGGTGATCAGGGCCAGAGAAATCAGGGTGGCAAAGGTGTGGGCGAGGGCGTGTCCCAGGTGGGCCGCATGTTCCAGAGGCCCAAACAGCCATGAGGCGATGGTCTGTTCTCCGTACATCCCCAGCCCAATGCTGGCCAGGGTGATCCCAAGCTGACAGATGGCGATGTACTGGTCTTTGCCGCCTGCAGAACGCAGCAGGTTCAGGATCCTGCGGGCGGTGCGGTTGCCCTGCTCTGCGTGCTGCTGCACCCTGGGAGATTTGCTGGACACAATGGCAAATTCTGCTGCCACAAAAACGCCGTTCAGCAACACCAGACCCACAATGATCAGGATGGGCAGCAAAATGGACATCAGGCTTCTTCCCCTCTGGATTCCTGGGAGCCGTCCAGCACCAGACGCACCAGGGTGACCTGTTTGCCCTGCATGGCTTCCACACGCAGCCTCAACCCAGTGAAATGCACCACGGTGCCCACTTCCGGGGTCTGCTCCAGTTCCGACCACACCAGACCACTGATGGTGTAAGCGTCCTCATCAGGAAGGTTCATTTCCAGCTGGCTGTTGACGGTGTGGATGGAGACATCGCCACGCACCAGAAAGTCATTGCCCTGCCTGCGGATGTGCATCACTTCTGCGTCAAACTCGTCCTGCAGCTCTCCAAAGACCTCCTCGAAGATGTCTTCCAGGGTCAGCATGCCACTGATGCCTCCGAATTCATCGGTGAGGATGGCCAGGTTTTTGCGCTGCTCTCGCAGCTGGTCCCAGGCATCCCGCACGTTCAGCACATCTGGCACAAAATACACGGGTTGCAGCAGGTGATGGATGGAGTCACGGGGTCCTTTTTGCACATCCAGAAAGAGGTCCCGCACATTCAGGATGCCAATGATCTGGTCGATGTTGCCTTCAAAAACCGGGAAGCGGGTGAAGGGGGTCTTGACCACTTCGGCCATCACTTCCGGGGTGGAGCGGTTCACTTCCAGGGCGGTCATGCGCACCCTGGGAACCATCACTTCCCGCACACTCTTGTCTTCCAGGCTGAACACCCCACTCAGCAGTTCCTGCTCATCCTGGTTGATCAGGCCGCCTCTGGCGCTTTCCTGAAAAAGAATCTCCAGTTCTTCTGGGGAATGCACATGCCCGTGTTCGGACACCTGCTGGATGCCCATCCTGCGCAAAATCAGGGTGGCCGAACCGTTAAACAGCCGAATCAGAGGCGTGAACAACCACACCGAAACCTGCATGGCTTTCAGGGTGAGGAGGGCCAGGCGTTCTGGATACCGAATGGCAATGGTTTTGGGAAGCAGTTCCCCCAGAATCACCTGCAATGCGGTCAGGAACACCAGCACAATCAGGATGGACAGGGTGCCAGCAAGCGCTGCTTTGAGCTGTCCAAACTGGGCGAACACAGGAAGCAGCACCGGGGTCAGCTGGGCCTGCCCGTAAGCGCCCACAATCAGGCTGGACAGGGTGATGCCAATCTGACTGGCTGCCACATAACGGTCCATGTCTGGTGGGCTGTTGAGGACATCCAGCAGCCTGGAGGCCGGGCGGTGCCCATCGTGCACCATTTCCACCAGTCGGCTTCTGCGGCTGGACACCAGACCGAATTCTGCTGCCACATACAGGGCGTTCAGAAAGACCATCAGGAACACCACCAGCAACACCAGCAGGGTGTTTATGCAGACCACCCCTTCCATGTTCCAGCCTGCATGACAACGTTCATGACAAAAGGCAGATCAGAACACCAGGGGTTCTCATCTGTCCGCTCAGGCCAGCTTCGCATGATCAACAAGTATAGGGAATTCGCCTGCGGGCTGCAATCCAGCACCCACACCCCTCAGGAAGCGATGGGGGCGTATTTCTCCAGGTCGGATTCCACACGCACCAGCAGTTCACGCAATGAACGGGGACGCTGGATCACATCCTGCACTTCATACCGGTGGATCCACTCCTGAAGTTCTTCTTCACCAATGCCCGAGACCACAATCACCGGGGTGGCAGGATGGCGCTCACGGCAAGCACTGAGCACTTCAAAAGCCTGCTGCAGAGAGGTGCCCACATCCAACAGGATCACATCGAAGGTGCCTTCCTGTTCCAGCACCGTCTGGATTTCAGCAGCATCCCGAACTTCATGCACCAGATAGCC
This sequence comes from Deinococcus roseus, assembly GCF_014646895.1. Classification (NCBI taxonomy): domain Bacteria; kingdom Thermotogati; phylum Deinococcota; class Deinococci; order Deinococcales; family Deinococcaceae; genus Deinococcus; species Deinococcus roseus. The sequence continues at coordinate 35,256 of NZ_BMOD01000023.1, read as the reverse complement.
CAGCTGGTTCACAAAACGCCTGAGCATCATGGCCTGAATGGCTTCATGCTGAAACATCAGGATGCGCTGGGCATCCCGGTGTGAATCAAGGTGTGAATCAAGTTGTGAATTGCTCTTCATGGCTGTCATGGCGGGCTCCTTGGTTTCATCTTTTCAGGTGAGGGCTGCAAACAGGTGACGCCCGGACAAAAACCACTTCACAGAAACCTGCAGCCCAGATGAGAAAAAACAAGACCATCCAGACCACAACAGACAGCGCAAGGAGCAGAGAGAGGAAAAACCTGCAATTTGTCGATGTTTTTTCAGTGTAGTCTGTGCTGGATTACAAAAACCGTACTTCATCTTCCACAAGTCTGACTTCAGCTCCCATCTGGCTGAAATTCAGCTGCGAAGCCCTTTAAAGGGTCTGGCAGGTGGCAGGATTCACTTCATAGGCCCTGAACTGTTCCCCCCGAAAAATCAGAAACCCATCTGCCCGGTCCAGGACAGATTTTCCCTGCCCACTGAACAGCACTTTGATTTTGCCCTGATGGATCAAGCCAGAGGCCTGTGGACCCGAGTATGCCAGGCATTGCTGGCCCAGCTGTTTCACATTGGCATCGGGGTGCTGGATCAGGTAAGCCGCTTCCAGTGGGGTTTTTCCATACAGGGTCATCCATTCCTGCCTGCTCAATGGAAAACGGTGGATCACCACCGGTCCGAGGTTCAGGGGATGGGTGTCCAGATGTTTTGCCACTGCATCCGCATGAATCTGCTCGAGGGTGTAGCGGGTGGCGTTCTTCTGAAACGTGGCAATGAAGTGCACTTCTGGACAGAGGTGGTCCGTCACCTCCACCATCCAGCTCTGTCCCAGATCCCTGAACTGGTAAACCGGGTGTTTTTCACGGCAGCGGTCATAAGGCTGGGCTGCAAAATGATCTTCACTGAGGATTCTTCCGGTCTTGCGGTCCAGCACTTTGAGTTCCAGAATCTGGTTGAGGTCGTCCAGGTCATCTTCCTGCAGCATGCCATCCTGAATGCCGCTGGCGGCCCGTTGGGAGGTCAGCACAAAGTGGTTGCCCTGCAAATAAACCTCCTCATGCCTGTAAGCGGCCAGCAGCTTTCCCGTGTTCAGGTCGTGGGTGGACCTGCCGTCACAGCCGGGGCAGGCTCCACTGTCTGAAAGCGTGGTGAAGGTTGCCCCATCCAGGTTTTCAAACACCCGGGTGACATGTTCAAAATTCCCTGTCAGGGAAACTGCAGCCATGTTGTGGTCCAGATCGTAAATCTTGCCCTGCCTTCCATTCCAGCACACCAGTTTTCGGGACAGCCTGTTGCACGGCAGGTTCAGCAGGGTCCAGCTGTTCAACACCTGACCTGCTGCATTCTTTTGCATCACCAGGGTATTGGAACCCTGAGCGGTCATCTCAAAGAAGTGCTTCCCTCCAGAGTGCGCCAGGTCCCAGTCTCTGTGTGAGATCACCTCGACGGTTTGCTTTTTTGGGTGGTACTGGTATGCTTCTGCATTGATCCGGTCCCAGAGGTAAAGCTGGTGGTTTTTCACCAGGTATTGAAACCCTCCTGGCATTTCCAGGGGTTGTGCTCGGGCCACAACTGCAGCAGCAAAGAACAACACAAAGCAAATCCTCGAAACAATACCCTTATGCATGTCAAATCCTCCTGAAAGAAAAACAAAGCTGCTTTCAGTGTAAAAGATCTCCAAATGAAAATCCTCCTGCTCTCACAGGAGGATTGAAGGTGAATAGAAACCTCAGACCACGCTTTTGACCAGTCCAAAAGTCACCAGCAGCAGGTAGATGTTCAGACCAGCGATGATCACTCCAGAGGTCCAGCCCAGCACTTTCAGCCAGGTGGGGTTCACGAAAACGCCCATTTTGCGTCTGTCTGAGGTGAAGATCAGGAGGGGAAACACGGCGAAAGAAAGCTGCAGGCTCAGGATCACCTGGGAGAGCACCAGCAAATCCGTGGTGCCTTTGGCCCCATACAGGTAGGTCACGATCACGGCGGGAATCACGGCGATCAGGCGGGTGATCAGCCTTCTGATCCAGGGTTTGATTTTGAAGTTCAGGAAGCCTTCCATCACAATCTGGCCGCTTAAGGTGCCCGTGATGGTGGCATTCTGACCACAGGCCAGCAGGGCCACCCCGAACAGGGTGCTGGCAAGCGCAGTGCCCAGCATGGGAGAGAGCAGTTTGTAGACTTCGGTGATTTCGGCCACCTCGGTTTGACCGCTCTTGTAAAACACACTGGCGGCCAGAATCAGCATGGCGGAGTTGACCAGCAGGGCCAGCATCAGGGAGATCACGGTGTCCAGGGTGGAATATTTGATGGCTTCTCTCTTGCCTGCCTCGGTGCGTTTGAAAGCGCGGGTTTGCACCAGACTGGAATGCAGGTACAGGTTGTGGGGCATCACGGTGGCCCCCAGAATCCCGATGGCGATGTAGAGCATTTCTGGGTTGGTGAGCACCTGGGCGGTGGGAATGTAGCCTTTCAAAACCTGTGCCCATTCGGGTTTGGCCAGGAACATCTCCACACCAAAGCACAGGAAGATGGTGACCATCAGGGTGATCACGAAAGCTTCCAGCCACCTGAAGCCCTTGTTTTGCAGGGCCAGCAAGAGCAGCACATCGAAGGCGGTAAGGATCAGGCCCCACATCAGGGGAATGCCAAACAGCAAATTGAGGGCCACTGCAGCCCCGATCAGTTCTGCAAGGTCGGTGGCAGCAATGGCAATTTCTGCCAGGATCCACAGGAAAATGGAAACGGGTCTGGAATAGTGATCGCGGCAGGCCTGGGCCAGATCCCTTCCGGTGGCAATGCCCAGACGCACGGATAAGGTCTGCAGCAAAATGGCCATCAGGTTGGAAATCAGGATCACACTGAGCAGGGCAAAGGCAAATTTGGAGCCCCCGGCAAGGTTGGTGGCCCAGTTTCCGGGGTCCATGTAGCCCACCGCGACCAGCGCACCGGGACCCACATAGGCCAGGAATTTGCGCCAGGGTGGGCGGTTGTCGTGCACTGGAATGGTGCCGTGCACTTCTGAGAGGGACTGGGTGGTGTTTTCCTGTTTCCAGCCTGAATCTGGCTGTTGTGGGTTGGGGTTGGATGTGGTGCTCATGGGATGCCTCAATTCCTGAACCGGAAAGTCCCTTGAAACTTTCTCATGGTTCAAAATTCCATAAAGCTATTATTAGGCGCACCTAAAATTATTTCAATAGGCCATAAACTCAGGGCCACAGGTGCGCCTGGTTTTCGTCCAGCGAACAGAATGCGCAGGCAAACTGAAAGCCCCTGCTGAGAAGCAATTATCGGCTTCTGGGGAAGGGCTTTCCGTGTCAAAAGGTCAAGTGTTCAGAAAAACCAAAATCCCTTCTGGTTCAGAAGGCCAGGTAAGCCCGCTGCACCTCAGGATCCTCCAGCAGGGCCTGACCCGAACCTTCCCGCACCACCTGACCGTTTTCCAGCACATAGGCCTGATCTGCCAGTTGCAGACTCTGTCGCACATTCTGTTCTACCAGCAGCACCCCCACCCCCTGTTTGTTGATTTCCTTGAGGGCTTTGAACACCACACCCGTCAGCAGGGGGCTGAGACCCAGAGAGGGCTCATCCACCAGCAGGACTCTTGGCAGGGCCATCATGGCGCGGCCAATCGCCACCATCTGCTGCTCTCCACCCGAGAGGGTGCCCGAAAGCTGACCCTGACGCTCTGCCAGCCTGGGGAACAGGTCAAACACAGTCCCCAGGGTCTGGTCCTTGACCTGCCAGGAGGCGGTACGCACCTGTGCCCCGAGTTCCAGGTTTTCCAGCACGGTCATGCCTGGAAACAGCTGACGGCCTTCTGGAACGTGCCCCAGACCCTGCTGCACCCGCTGGGCACTGGGCATTCTGGAGATGTCCTGTCCCTGCAGCAGGATCCTTCCGCCTTTGAGGGGCATCAGGCCACTGACCGCCCTCAAGGTGGTGGTTTTGCCTGCACCATTGGCTCCAATCAGGGCCACAAATTGCCCCTCCTCCACGCTCAGGGAGACATCCCACAGCACCTGCACCTTGCCGTAAGCCGCCTGAAGGGATCTGAGTTCCAGCTTCATGAGACCTCCTCCCCCAGATAGGCCGCAATGACTTTCGGGTCCCGCACCACACTCTGGTAGGGGCCTTCGGCCAGTCTGGATCCGTATTCCATCACCACCACCCGGTCTGCCAGATCGCGCACGACGGGCATCACGTGCTCGATGAACAGCACACTGACCCCACTGTCCCGGACCTTTTTGACCAGCTGCACAGCATCTTGCGCTTCATTGGGCCTCAGGCCAGCCATCACCTCATCCAGCAGCAGCACACTGGGACGGGTGGCCAGGGCCCTGGCCACCTCCAGACGCTTGTCCTGCATCAGGGTCAGGTCGTGGGCATTTTTATGGGCATGGGGTTCCAGGCCGGTCAGGGTCAGCACCTGTTCTGTATGGCGATGGGCCTCTTTCTGGGAGATCCCGGATTTCCCGAACATCGCCCCCACCATCACGTTCTCAAAAACGGTCATTTCCAGGAAAGGACGCACCACCTGAAAAGCCCTTCCCAGCCCCAGATGGCAGCGCTTCTCCGGGCTGGCACGGGTGATGTCATGGCCTGAAAGGAGGATCTGGCCCCGGTCTGGCAAAAACAGCCCAGAAAGCAAATTCAGCAAGGTGGTCTTCCCTGCCCCGTTGGGACCGATCACCGCCAGGATTTCCCCCTGATCGAGGTGCAGACCCATGTCTTTCACGGCCATCAATCCCCCGAAAGATTTGTGCAGGTTCTGGACTTGCAGGATCATGCTTTTTTCCTTTCCAGCAAACCCATGATGCCTCTGGGCAGGTACAGGATGGTCAGGACCAGCATCACCCCATACACCACCAGGTAACCATTGGGAATCTTGAGGCGCAACAACTCTTCCAGCACGGTCAGAACCACTGAGCCAATCACGGGACCCAGGGTGGTGTAAAGGCCACCGAAAATGGCAGTGGTCAGGCTGCTGACGCTGACCGAAAGGCTGAAGGTCTCTGCTGGAATGATGAAGAAGGTCTTGCTGGCATACAACACCCCCGCAAACCCGGCCAGCACACTGCTGATGAAGAACGCCAGCAACTTGTACCTGCTGGCAGACACCCCCAGCACTTTCGCCACCTGCTCACCTTGCCGGATGGCTGTGAACGCATAATGCAATTTGCTGTTCCTGACCCAGATGCTCACCAGCAAAGTCAGGGCCAGCAGCACCACTGCAGCGTAATACTGCAAGTTGGGCTGACCTCCAAACAGGGCAGGCACCAGCATCCCGGTGGCCCCCCCTGCAAACGTGTCTGGCAGGTTCTGGATCACGGTCTTGATCACCTCCGTGAAAGCCAGGGTGGCAATGGCAAAATACATGCCCTGCAAGCGGAGCGTCACCGCACCCAGAATCAGGCTGAGCAGACCCGCAATCAGACCAGACAGCAACACTGCAAGCCACCAGGGAGCAGCATGGGCCATCAGGATGGTGTAACTGTAAGCCCCAATCCCATAAAACGCAGCGTGGGCCAGGGAAAGCTGGCCTGTGCGGGCCAGGATGTCCCAGCTGAGTGAAAGCACCGCCGTGATCACCGTGAAATTGGCAATCTGCAGCATGAACGCGGCCTGGTCTCCCAGAGGCAGAAACGGAAAAGTAAGGGCCAGCACCCCCAGCACCACCGAAAGCACCGTGCTGATCGGGGATGGGCGGATCATTTCGCACCCCGCGAAGCCCTGAACACCAACGTGACAAAAATCAGCAGGAAGAACACCGCTTCACTCAGGCGGCCCCCTCCAGGCACATAGGTCTGCACAAACGCCTCCGAGAGCGCCAGCAGCACACTGGCCCACAGCACCCCGGTCATGTTCCCCAGACCCGCCATCACAATGATGGCAAACGCCTTGAGGGTGTAGACCAGACCCACCGTGGGACTGGCAAACAGCAGCACACTGACCAGCACCCCGGCCACACCTGCCAGAGAAGAGGCAATGCCAAACGCAATCAGGTAAATCCGGTGCACATCCAGCCCGATGATCTGCGCCCCCAGTCGGTTCTGGGCCACCGCCCGCATGCTGCGCCCCAGTTTGGAACGGTACAGCATCAGGTAGAGCCCGATGAGCAGCACCAGGGCCAGCCCAAAAGCCAGCAGTTTGGTCAGGCCCACAGACAGGCCAAACACCATCACGGCCTGACCCTGGTAAGGGGTGTTCACCAGACGGGTGTTGCCGCCAAAAATCAGCAGGGCAAGGTTCTGCAAAATGATGCTGATCCCAAAAGTCAGCAGCATCTGGTTGAGTTCCGGGGCCAGCAGCACATGCCGGATGGTGGTGCGGTAAGTCAGGGCACCTCCCGCAAACATTGCCAGGGCCGCCACCAGGGCAGACAGCAAAGGGTCCATGCCCAGCCAGGCAAAAAGCCCCCAGGACAGGAAAGCCCCCACCATCAGGAATTCCCCGTGGGCAAAATTCACAATGTGAATCACCCCCACCGAGAGCGCCAGCCCCGAAGCCACCAACGCATAAATTCCGCTTTGCAGCAGTCCTGCAAGAAAAGTTTCCAGAAAGAGGTTCAAGGTGGGTTCTCCAGGTCAATTGAGTGAGGTTCAGTGGGTGGTCCTTGGAAGGAAAATCCTCTCCTGTGAGGAGAGGACCACGCGAAGCGTGCGGAGAGGTCAGGGCATCGGATACAGCACGGTCTTCTTCGCCACCTTCAGGGGGAACACCGGCAGGCGTTTTTCATCCCGGAACTGGAAGGTGACCCAGTTGGAGCCCTTGAAGCCCTGGTATTTGATTTTCTGGCTGGGGGTGAAAGCCAGTTTGCCCAGTGGGGTGTCGAAGGTGGTTTTTGCCATCACATCTGCCACTTTGTCTTTGTTGGTGCTGCCTGCTTTGTTGATGGCTTCGGCCAGGGTTTTGAGGTTCAGGTAGGCCAGAGGAGCAAAGTATTCGTCGGTGATGTTGCCATATTTGGCCTTGTAAGCTTTCACGAAGTTTTTGGATGCGGTGGAGGGAAGCTCGGGGGTCCACATGGTCAGGCTGGCCACACCCTGGGACAGCTTGTTCTTCTCAAAGCCAATGGGCCAGCTTGGGGGTGCGCCGTACACCAGACCCACATCCAGGTTGGATTCTTTCATCTGCTGCACCAGGGGCAGGGCATCCACGTCGTAGCCGATCCAGTAGAAGATGTCCACTTTCTGGGTTTTGGCCTTGTTGATGATGGGGGCGAAGTTGCCACTTCCGGCCTTGAAAGCTTCGGTGAGGACCACATTGAAGCCCGCTTTTTTGAATGCAGCCACGGTGTCCTGAATGCCAGAAGACCCGAAAGGACCGTCTTCGTAGGCAATGGCGATGTTCTTGGCTTTCTTGTTGCCTTTGAGGTTCTTGAAGAAAGACAGGATCGCCTCAAAGTTGTAGTAGGCCCAGGGGTGGTAGTGGAAGAAGTAGGGGTAATCTTTCATGGCATCTTCCACCAGGGGGGAAGCTGCGCCTGCCCAGGCCATGAAGGTGTTGTACTGTTTGGCGGCCCCGGTGATGGCCAGGGTGGTGCTTGATCCCAGACCGCCCACCATGAAGTCCACTTTGTCCACCGTCACCAGCTTGGTGAAAGCAGGAACAGCTTTGGCAGGGTTGCTCTGGTCGTCTTCAATGATGAGCTCTAAAGGTTCGCCCAGCACGCCACCATTTTTGTTGATTTCATCCACGGCCAGCAGCAGACCGTTCTTCTCGGCCTGACCGGACACACTGGAAGCGCCAGAGAGGGGAATCAGGGCTCCAACTTTGACAGCACTGGCAGAGGACATCAGGGCCAGCAGGATGAGCATTGCGGTTTTTTTCATAAGGAGACCTCCTGGGTCGCGCGTTCAAGGTGGGCGGTGAATTCCTGCATGAAAGCTTCGGGTTTCTCGATGTAAGGGGTGTGCCCCACACCTTCAAAAACCACTTCTCTGTAGGGGCCGTATTTTTCCAGCACATGCCGGGTCTGGGAAACCATCGGCTGGGGAGGATAAGCGTCCTGACCGGGATAACCGGGAACGGCTCCCAGCAACCCCAGCATCCCCAGTTCAAAGAGGCTCTGGTCGGAGACAATCTGGTCGCTGTCTCCACGCACCCACAGTACGGGAGGTTTGTGGGTCTGGGCCAGCAAACGTTCCACAGTGTTCCCCACATATTTTGGCGAGAGGGCATTGATGGGACCATGCACCCCCGGAGCCATGCCAGGCCAGTGCTCAGAGGCCGTAAAATCACCAGGGTAACGCTCAGGACCGGTTTTTTCCCTGAGCAGACCTTCCAGCAAAGCCTCTTCGCGGTCAGACCGGAAAGGGGGATGCCAGTAAAAGCGGTTGATGATGTCACGAGGAGATCCCGCTTCACCGCTGGTGTCATGGCGGGCAATGCGAGCAGGAAAGTCCGGGTTGACGGTGCCTCCCCCTGAACCTGCAAAGTCCGGGGTGGTGGGGTTGCCTTCTGCATCACGGGTGCCTCCGAAACCAAAAGGAGAACCCGGAGCAGCCAGCGTCACACTGAGGATTCTGGGGGCATCTTGCGCCAGCAAGCCCCAGATCACTGCCCCTCCCAGGCTGTGCCCAACCACATGGTAGCGGTCAATGTTCAGGGCTTCCAGCAGGGCGAGGAGGTCATCCACCCAGTCCATGACCCCTCTGGTGGCATCGATCAGGAGGTCCTCGGTCTGACCATAACCCCTCAGGTCTGGTGCAATGGCCCGGAAGCCGGCAGGCAGGGCTGCCATGACCTCCTCCCAGTACACCGAATCGCTGGCATTGCCGTGAATGAACAAAACCGGCGTTCCCTCTCCTTGTTGTCTGACCCACTGCTGGAGTCTTGAAGTCTGAACCGCAAATTCTGGCATACGGCTCCTTTCCATTTTTTGGTGCTTTTAAGATACGGGGTGGGCATCACGGTGGTGTTACAGCAAGCTGCCGAGTGCCGAGGGCGCACCGCTGTTACAGCGCTGTAATGCCTCCTCCCTAAGCTGATTCCATGCGAACAGGACAGGGTGTCCTCAGGGTGCTGCACACCTTTGAGGCAGGACAGACATTGCCTCTGGAGCTGGGGTACGAGACGTACGGTGAACTCCAGCCAGACGGCAGCAATGCCGTTCTGGTGTGCCATTATTACACTGGAACCATGCATGCGGCGGGCACCTACCCGGAAGATGGGCTGGTGGGGTGGTGGGACAATTTGATTGGAGATGGAAAAGCCATCGACACCCGGAAGTTCTTTGTGGTCTGCATGAATGCTCCAGCCAATGTGCAGGTGATAGATCCCCGGATGGTTTCTTCTGGTCCAGAATCGATTCCTGATTTTCCAGAGGTGGACCTCAAGGACATCACCCGTTTGCAGTTTGAGCTGATGCAGCAACTGGGCATCCAGAAATGGCACGCCGTGATGGGTCCCAGTTATGGGGCCATGCAGACCCTGATGTGGGGAGCCCTTTATTCTGGTCACGTTCAAAGGCTGGGTGTGGTTGCGGGTGCACCTCAGGCCGCGGTGGCCCTGAAGCACTTTTTCACCCCAACTTTGCGACACCTGGGACAGACCGCAGACGGTCTGCATGAGGCCCTGCGCCTGATCACCTTTTGCGGGATGGGTTCGGATGGGATGGAACTGCAGTTTCAGGATCAGGATTTTGATGCCTACCTGGGCAGCAGACGGCATTTTGCCAGCCTGAAACACATCCTTTCTGTGGGTGAAACCGTGAGCAGGCACGACATTTTCAGGCATTGCCCCCTGGAGCAGATCACAGCAAACTGGCAGCGTGCGGGCCTGAAAATCCTCAGTGTGAACATCCTCTCAGACCAGTTCTTTCCCAGCCAGCCCATGAAGGATTTTGCCTGCCAGATGCAGCAGTCGGGAATTGCGCACACCCACATGGAAATCCAGTGCAAACTGGGACACCTGGGGTGCGTGTTTGAAACACAGCTGTTTGAAGGGGCAATTCAGAAGTTGCTGGAATAACCTGACAGCACAGGACTCACTTCATGCAGATGGCCAGAAAGAACCATGCCGCATGGGGGATCCACTGTTCCCCCCAGCGCCAGGAATGCTCTGGGGGAACATCCGGGGATTGCAGAAAGGCGATGTCCTGCTCATCTTGAAGCCCAGAGGTGATTCCGTTGCAGATGCCTCCAGCAGCATTGTCGTGACCGGGTTCATAGTGGGGATTGTTGTGTCCGTAACCGTGCAGCATGCAGGCATCAAAGGGGTTGAAGCCCAGAATCCAGTCCAGCGGTGCCTGGGTGAGGGGGTGCAGGTCCAGCTCTGGCAGGAATTCCGCTGCCCAGCGTGCAGCCGCAGCCAGAGAGGCCAGCCGCGCATTTTCACCCTGCCACCAGTAGCCGGAGTCGTTCTGGTGCGGAATGAAAAACCGGGTCTGATCAACCTCTGGACCCAGAATGTACTGTCTGGGATACAGAAAAGGATTGTTCACGTTCTGATTGATCTGCAACTGGTGCTCTAGAGACCCTCGTACAGTTTGTAGTGTTTGCTGTTTTGCGTCTGAATCGGGAAAAACCGTGAGGTGCCTGAGCAGGGCCACCACGGGCAAGCCTGCCTCTGCAGCGTGCCAGAAGGACCTTTTGCCGTTTTCATCTGCACGCCACCATCCGGCATCTGTCAGGCGGTTTCTGAGGTTTTCAGCCCGCTTGTGGGCTGCCTGTGCATAAAGGTCCTGGCCTGTTGCAGCATAAAGCTCTGTGGCAGCCAGCAAGGCGCAGTAATCGTCGATGATGTTTTCCTGACCATCTGGGAGGTATTTCAGGTTGTTTTCTTGCAGATGCAGAAATCCTCTGATGGCTGTTTCAAGGTATTGCTGTGAAAAAAATGCCCCATCCTGTTTGAGGGTGGAAGCCCTTGCCAGTGCAGCAATCGCCATTCCTCCACCCTGACGGTAAGCCGCCTGATACCGGTCGCTTTTGATGCCCTGCTGGGTGCTGTATTCACAGACGGTGCGTTCTTCTGGGTTTTTGGACCAGCGGTCAAAGACGGTCTGGTAAAAAAAGCCCTCTTCAGACTGCATGCGCACCAGAAAGTCTGCTCCATGCAAGATCTCGTCTGTGAGGCGTTCCCTGAAAACAATGGATTGTGCATCTCCCAGACGGTCAAACGCCTCCAGAAAATTCCAGACCACCATGGGGGTTTGCTGGGGGTTTAAAAAATTGGCGTAACTCAGGTGGGAGAGGTATTTGCTGACATCTCCCGAAGCGTCGTACCAGCCGCCAGATGCGTCCATGGTTTTTTCGCTGCCATGGATGGGGATGTTGCGGTCCCGTTTTTCCTGAATTCCGGTGTTGCGCTGGGATTTGAAGTAATGCAGGATGTCCGAGCGCATGCGGTCCTGGTAAAGGTGGAAGGCAATTTCAAATTCATGGCTGATCAGGGCATGCGGGTCTGACTGCACAATGATGCGGTAAAACCCTTCTTTTCGCAGCGAAGAGAAGTCCCCTTCCCAGAAGTGGCGGTGCTGCCATCCTGCCACAGTTCCGGCCTGTTTCAGGATGCCCTGATGGACCACCTGCTGTTTTCGGTCCAGAACCTGGAAGGTCCAGAGGACATCAGGCCGTGCGGCATCTGCCTGAACCAGAAAATGTTTTTTACCGTCGGGCACGTTGCCCACGTGGTTGATCAGGATGTTCATGAATTCAATATAGCACATCTCTTGAATTCATTAATAAAGTTTGTTAATGTAAATGCACAGCAATTCCATCTTCCCTCATTCTCCAAAGGCGGTACACGAATGGTCACCCTCCATGTGGTGGGCAATGTCAACATCGATGTGATTCTGGGACCCCAGGCCCCCTGGCCCACCCCCGGAACAGAAGTGCAGGTGTCCCACCGGGACATGCGGGCAGGAGGCTCTGCGGGCAACACCGCTCTGGCTCTGCAGGCTTTGCAGGCCCCGGTCAGGATGGTTGCCAGTTGCGGCCAGGACGCACTGGGCCAGTGGCTGAGACAGGAATTTGGCCTCCTCTCCAGAACCTGGGCCAGCAGCCCAGCACCCACCGCCCTCACCGTGGGCATCACCCACCCGGACGGAGAACGCACCTTTTTCTCCCATCTGGGTCATCTGGGCACTTTCAATCTTGAGCAAGCTTTAGACGGCCTGGACAGCGTGCTTCCCGGAGACACAGTGCTGCTCAGCGGAGCCTACCAGACCCCCCTGCTGCAAGCCGAACAGTTGCACCTGATCCAGTGGCTGAAAGCCCGTGGGGCACACATCGCCATTGATCCAGGCTGGCCCCCGGAAGGGTTCACCCCTTTTCTGAGGGAGCAGGCCCTGCAGTGGTTCTCCCTCTGCAACGACATCCTGATCAATGAAATTGAAGCCATGCAACTGGCTGAAACCCCAAACCTGCCCGAAGCCATGCGTCTGCTCTCGGAACAACTTCCAGGCAGCACCCTGGTGGTCAAATGCGGTTCCCAGGGCGTGAAAGCCCGTTTCTCCCATCAGGATTACACCGTTCCAGCCCCCCAGGTTCAGGTCATTGACACCGTAGGGGCAGGAGACACGTTCAACGCCGCTTACCTGCTGGCCCGAAGCCAGGGTGATCCTCTGCTTTCCTGTCTGGAACAGGGGGTGGAATGCGCCAGTGCAGCCATCTCCACTTACCCAAGGGTGTATCAGGCCAGGGGGAGGCAGAAAACGGTGCTTTAAGAAGTAGACAGTTCACAGTTTTCAGTTCACAGTCATCAGTTCACAGCAAGCAGAAAGACCCCTTCCATCAGCAAAACCAGAGCATTTGAATTTCTGCCTTCTGCCTTCTGCCTTCTGCCTTTGGCCCTCAGCAATCCCTTCCCGGCCTTTCAAACCCAAAGCGGCCCCCCTTCCCTTCTTCCTGCCGCAAAACCCACTGTCCAAAAACCCAGAAACAATTTGTCGCAGGAGGAAAAACATGAAAACCCTGAATGCTGGTCTGCTGCTCACCCTGGCCCTCTTTTCCAGTGCCTCTGCCCAGAAGAAAGTGCAGATCCACTGGTACATCGGGCTGGGCACTGGATCAGATGCCCAGCAGCAACCCGCCACCAGGAAGGTGGTGGAGCGTTTCAACAAGAGTCAGAACAGGATTGAACTGGTTCCCGAGTACGTGAATTACAACAACGCACGGGACCAGCTTGCCACCCGCATTGCCGCAGGCAACGTGCCCGATCTGGTGGGTCCGGTGGGGATTCTGGGGGCCGCCAGTTTTCAGGAGCAGTGGCTGGATTTGCAACCCCTGATCAAGAAATACAAAGTGGACCTCTCGCACGTGAACAAGAAGGTGGTGGACTTCTACAAATCGCAGGATCCCAATGGCATTCCTTACGCCATCTATCCGTCTTTCCTGTTCATCAACAAGGATTTGTTTGACGAGGCTGGTCTGCCCTATCCTCCCCAGAAATACGGCGAGAAGTACCAGAGCAAAGCCTGGGATTTTGCTGCCCTGCGCAACATCGCCATGCAACTGACCGTGGATAAGGAGGGCATGGACGCCTCCATGTCAGACTTTGACAGCAAAAACATTGTTCAGTACGGGTATTTCCCCCAGTACACCATCGAGCCGCAATCACTGGGTTCGATGTTCGGGGCAGGGATTTTTGCGAAGGGCAAAACCGCCCAGATTCCGCCCCAGTGGATTCCGGCCTGGCAGTGGTTCTACGACGGCATGTGGAAAGACCACTTCATTCCCACCGATGCCGTGCAGAAAAGCGACGCTTTTGGCAAGGACAACGTGTTCAACTCTGGAAAGCTGGCCATCGGGTACTCGCACCTGTGGTACACCTGCTGTCTGGACACCGCGAAAGATGGCGGCAAGGTCAAGAACTGGGATCTGGCCGTGGTTCCTGCCTACAACGGCAAATACACCGCCAAATTAAACGCCGACACCTTCCGCATCATGAAAGGGTCCAGACACAAAGAGGAGGCCTTTCAGGTGATGCTGTACCTGCGGGAACAGCCTGAACTGCTGGAAACCTATGGGGCTTTCCCGGCAGACACCCGCCTGCAACCCAAATTCCTGAAGATCCTGCAGGACAAGTACACCCCCCTGAAGATCAACTGGCAGGTGGCCATGGACTCGCTCAATTACGTGGACATCCCCTCCCATGAAGCAGGACTGCCCAACCACAACAAGGCCCTGGACGCCGTGAATGCCTTCACGCTCAAACTGATGACCAAGTCAGGCCTCAACATCAAGCAGGAAGCCGAAACCCTGCGCAAGCAACTGCAGGGCATCTTCAACGAGAAGAAGTGAGGTGAACATCCATGCTGAAAAACCATGACCGCTTCTGGGGCCTGCTTTTTCTGTCCCCCTGGATTCTGGGGTTTCTGCTGTTCACCGCTGGCCCGATGGTGACCTCCCTGTGGTTTTCGCTCACAGACTACAACCTGGCGAAACCCGAGCAGGTGCAGTTCATTGGCCTGGCCAACTGGGGCCACATGCTCACGGATCCGCTGGTGGGCCAGTCTTTGCTGGTGACCCTGAAGTTTCTGCTGTGGTCGGTGCCCATCGGTCTGGTGTTTCCGCTGGGTCTGGCGGTGCTGCTGCACTCCGAGCACCTGATGGGCAAAGCCCTGTTCAGAACGCTGTTTTACGCTCCCCAGATGATCCCTGGGGTAGCAGCTGCCCTGATTTACACTGCGATGTTCAACCCGCAGGGTCCCATCAATGCTTTTCTGAATGGCATCGGGATCGGAACGCTGGACTGGTTCTCGGACAGCAGGCTGGTGATGCCTGCTTTGACCATTGTGGGCCTTGCAGGGGTTGGGAACACCATGATCCTGATGCTTTCTGGCCTGCAATCTGTGCCCAGAGAACTCTATGAATCTGCCACAATTGACGGGGCCAACGGCTGGATTTCCTTCTGGCGCATCTCTGTGCCCATGATTTCCCCGGTGATTTTCTACAACCTGGTGCTCTCGGTGATCGGGTCTTTCCAGTACTTCACCACCGCCTACCTGCTTTATGAGGGCCAGGGTGGACCTGAAAACTCGGCGCTGTTCTACATGCTGAATTTGTACAAAGAGGGCTTCGTGTTCTTCAACATGGGGTACGCCTCAACGTTGGCCTGGGGGATGTTCGTGCTGTGCATGGTGGTGACCGCCGTGCTGTTCGGGACCTCTAAACGCTGGGTGTATTACGCCGGAGGCGAGTGATGTTGAAATCTGCTGCAACCCCCAGACAAACTTCCGGTTCTCTGCTGACCCGCCAGATGCGCAAACTGATGGCCGCTGGCACCCTGACCCTGTTCGCCACAATCCTGCTGATGGTGTACCTGATGCCCCTGCTGTACAGCTTTTCGGCATCTTTAAAAGGCCCGGTCAGCAACCTGGATTCGATGTTCGTTCCGACCTCCGCCCAGAGCGTGACCGTGCAAGGAGAAACTTATGAGCTGTACGAGGTGCCCATTGCTGGAAAAACCCGCACCCTGGCCCTTGCAGAAAAAAGACGGGCCTTCAGCACCTTCATTGACCCGGCGCATCCTGAAACAAAAATCCGCTGGCAGGGCAACTGGCGCAAACTGACCCGTGCCACCTCCTTTGACCCCCAGTGGCAGAATTACCCTGCAGCATGGCAGGCCATCCACTTCGGGAAGCTGTTTCTGAATTCCTTCCTGATCGCGTTCATCGGGATGATCGCAACGGTGGCTTCCTCCACGGTGGTGGCTTACGGGTTCTCGCGGTTTGACATTCCTGGCAAACCCATTTTGTTTCTGGTGCTGATGGGCACCATCATCCTGCCCGGAGAGGTGACCCTGATTCCGCTCTACACGGTGTATTACAAGCTCGGGTGGGTGGGAACGTGGCTGCCACTGCTGGCCCCTCTGTTCTTCGCCAATGCCTACAATGTGTTCCTGCTCAGACAGTTCTTCATGAGCATCCCCCGCGATGTGGACGAGGCCGCCATGATGGACGGAGCCAGCCCTTTCAGGATTCTGGTGTCCATCATCGTGCCGCAATCCTGGCCAGCCCTCACCGCCACAGCGCTCTTTCACTTCTTCTACGCCTGGAATGATTTTTTTGCACCGTTTCTGTACCTCACCGGCAAACCTGACCTTGCAACGCTTCCCATCGGTCTGGCAAGCTTCAGTACAGTGCACGGACCCAACCAGTCGCAACTCACCCAGGCAGCCTCGATCATGGCCACCGTGCTGCCCCTGGTGGTTTTCTTCCTGGCCCAGCGTGTGTTCATGCGGGGCGTGGTGGTCACCTCACTGGAGAAATGATTTCACATGACCTTTTTGCCCCTTCCCCAGCGCATCACCTTCAATGACCTGTCTTTCACGCTGGATTCCAGCACCGCCATTCAGGCCGACCCCTTCTCCCTTCAGGCCGCCACTTTTCTGGCCGAAACCCTGCGAGGCAGCACCGGGTTTCCCCTCCCGATCACCGAACACACCCAGAGCAAGGTGATCCTGTTTGAGCAGGCCGATTCAGAGCAGTTCGCACCAGAAAGCTTTGAACTGATCGTGCTGGAAAACCAGATGGTCCTGAAAGCCGCCGACCATCGGGGATTGCTGTACGCTGTCGTCAGCCTGCTGCAACTCTTCCCCCCAGAAGTTTTTGCCAGCGAAGTGCAGGAGGCCGTGTGGGAAATTCCAGCCCTGCATGCGGAAGACTGGCCCCGTTTTAAGTGGAGGGGATTCATGCTGGATGTGTCCCGGCACTTCATGCCTGTGGGCTTCATCAAAAAAGTGCTGGATCTGCTCTTGCTGCACAAATTCAACACCTTCCACTGGCACCTCACCGATGACCAGGGCTGGCGCATCGAAATCCAGAAATACCCCAGGCTCACCGAAGTTGGGGCATGGCGCAAAAACACCCTGATTGGGCACGGACACGACAGCCCAAAAGTGTTTGACGATGTGCCACACGGAGGCTTCTACACCCAGGCTGAAATCAGAGAGGTGGTGGAATATGCAACCAAACGCGGCATCACCATCATCCCCGAAATTGATTTGCCCGGACACATGCAGGCCGCCATTGCCGCCTACCCCGAACTGGGCAACACCGGGCAGCAACTGGAGGTGTGCAACTTCTGGGGCATCATCGAACACGTGCTGAACCCCAGTGAAGCCACCCTGACTTTTCTGGAAGACGTGCTGACCGAAGTGATCGGGCTTTTCCCCTCCGAATACATCTGCATTGGGGGCGATGAATGCGAAAAAACCGAATGGAAAAACAGCCCTGCAGCCCAGAAACGCATGCAGGACCTCGGTCTGAACAGCGAGGAAGAACTGCAAAGCCACATCATCGGGCACATGGACACCTTTTTGCATGAAAAAGGCCGCAAACTGCTGGGCTGGGATGAAATTCTGGAAGGCGGCCTGGCCCCCCACGCCACCGTGCTCTCCTGGCGCGGTGAAGAAGGCGGCATCCAGGCAGCCCGACTGGGACACGATGTGATCATGGTTCCGCAAACTTATTTGTACCTCGACCATTACCAGAGCGAAAACAAATCTGCAGAACCCCTCGCCATCGGGGGCTGCAATACCCTGGAAAAAATCTACCGTTACAACCCCATTGGCTGGACCCAGACCGAAACAGAAACCAGCTTTGTGCTGGGCACCCAGGCCAACCTGTGGACCGAATACGTCAAAACCCCAGAACACGCCCAGTACATGATGTTTCCCAGGTTGTGTGCTCTTTCAGAAATGGCCTGGACCGATCCAGCGTTGCACAACTTCGATGATTTCATGGTCAGGCTCAAAGACCACCTGAAACGCCTGGATGTGCTGGGGGTGAAGTACAGGCCGCTGGATGTTGGGGTGGAAGTGGGGGATTGAAGAAGCCAAGGGCACAGGGCCGAGAGCCGAGAGCCGAGAGCCGAGAGCCGAGCATAATATGCGGAAATGAAAGCTGGCTGTCAAGCTGTAAAAAAGCTCGAGCAAAAGCTTTCTGGACAGCCCTCGGCCCTGTGCTCTCGGCCCTCGGCGTTCCTTTCCTGAGATACAATCAATCCCGAAAGAGGTGACATGGGACGTCCTGCTGCACTGAGAGCCATCAACCGGGCCCAGATCCTGAAACGGATTCTGCGTGAAGGTGCGCTGTCCCGCAGCGAGCTTGCGGAACGCACCGAGATTTCCAGCGTGACCGTGACTTACATCGTGAACGACCTGCTGGAGGAGGGCATCCTCAGCGAGATGGGCCGCACCGAGGGGAGCAGTGGGAGGCCCGCCCAGAAGGTGGACCTCAACCCCAGAGGGGGCAGCATTGTGGGCATGGATTTGCAGCGAAACCGCGTGCTGTATGGGGTCACCAATGCCAGACGGGATGCGGTAGTGCATCAGGTTCAGGAGGTCTCCTCTGCCTCAGAGGTCACGGGTGCGATGCTTGAAGTGCTGGAGAATCTGGTGACTGCGCCTCCAGAAAGTGGCCCTGTGCGGCATTTGTGTCTGGCGGTGCCTGCTCCGGTCAATGCTGCAGGGGAAATGGGGTCTCCCAACAGCCTGCCAGAACTGGATTTGCCTGCCATTGCTGCCTTCTGTGCAAAACACAGCATGGACCTGCGTGTGGACAACGACGCAAATCTGGGGGCCAGGGCCGAACACCATCTGGGGGCTGTCAAAGACGAGCAGCATTTTGCTTTCCTGCTGGAACGGCCCACCGGAATTGGTCTGGGGTTGTATCTGGATGGTCAGCCTTACCGGGGACAGCGTGGACTGGCCGGAGAACTGGCCCTGGTGCGCTGGCCCAGCAACAAAAAAGCCATCCCCATCGAGGAATTGACTGGGAATGCCCAGGAAACCGCACTGGCTTACATGGTGGCAGGTCTGGCACTGACGCTGGACCTCAGTGCTGTGGTGGTGCACCAGGATCTGGCCCCCGAACCCGGCAAACTGATGGAGAAACTGCAGGGTCTGGTCACGCCAGATTTGCGCATCGTGCACAGCAGCCTGGGGCAGAATTCGGTGGTGCAGGGGGCTCTGGTGCAGGGGGCAGAGTTGTTTCAGGAACGACTTCTGGCGTTGCCTGAGTTCTGATGCCTTATTGAACTTTCCTCTTCACTCACTCTCTAGAGGCCATTCAGATCTGCCCATGGCCACCAGTACACTTTGCTGGACACACTTGTGACTTTGCGCATCTGAATGCTCTTCCTACTGGAAATGGCTTCCATGATGTTCCATCCAGGCTGTAAAACCATGTTGGTGTCAAGTGAAGTTCCTTCAACAGTGCACTTGAATTTGAAGGAAGTTGTCACGGGAACATAGATTGGTCCAACGACCATCATGCTCTTGGTGTCCTTTTCCACATACCGCTGGCTTTTCAGATCCAGCATGGTGATGGCCTGTCCCTGTTTGTTGTAAACCCAGAAAGAAGGCATACCTGAGCGTGGATTCCTGGGCTTGATTTCTCCCTTGCAGGGCGCATTGCTGTTTTGGTCAGGCAATAAATATTTCTCAGGAAAAGGACCTTTGATGGTGACTTTGAATTCCCCTCTGGCATTGATGGGAGCAGATGCAAGGGGGTCTGGAAGCAATGAAGGAACATACTGCGCTGGAACAGGCATGACTTTCAACACACCTGTTTTGCCTACAGGCCACAGAGCAATCTGGCCCTGAAAGGTGATGGATTGCGCAACAGCAGATCCTGCCAGCATGAAACAAAACACGATGCTTTTTCGAATGGTGAACATAAACCTCCCGAATGGTGAAGCGTGCAACTGGATTTGAATCAACAAACATTTGATCCATGAGCCCCACATACCATTTCATTGTAATCCACACGCTTTCCATTAAACTGCCCTCATGACCTGGATTGTGTTGCTCAGAGGAATCAATGTGGGCGGAAACCGCAAAGTCCCCATGAAAGACCTGAAAGCTGCCCTGGAAGCTACAGGTATCACAGGCGTGAAAACCTACATCCAGAGCGGCAATGTCGTCTTGCAAAGTGACCTGCAGAGGCCAGATCTTCTGGATTCCATCCAGCAATTGCTGGTGATCAGGTTCGGGTTTGTGGTCACGGTGGTTTTGCGAACAGCCCAGGAGTGGCAACAGGTGATTGCCCAGAATCCGTTCCCAGACCAGACCGACCATCTGCATGTGGCTTTTCTGGGAGGTGTCCCAGAAGAAAGAAATCTGGCCACCCTGAAAGAATTGGAGGTGGGTTCAGACCGCTGGGAGCTTCAAGGAGAGAACATCTATTTGCAATACCCAGAGGGCACAGCCAATGCAAAACTAACCCATGTGCTGCTAGAGAAAAAGCTGAAGGTTTCTGCCACGGTCAGGAACTGGCGCACGGTGCTGGCAGTAGGTCAGATGCTGGATGCCTGAAAAACCCTGTGGGTTTAAACTCTGAAAATGAATGATCCTGTGCTGCAGCGCATTGAACGCGAACTGAAGGTGTCTTTGCTGTCAGAAAAGCTGTCTTTGCCTGACCTGACCACTTTGCTGCTGGAAGTCTACCGCCAGAAAGCTGCCCGGCGCACTCCTGCACAGGTGCTTCAGGAACACCAGCAAAGCCGGTTTGTGCGTCCTGCCAGGGTTCATCCTCTGGAGATGCTGAAATGGGAAATGGCTGTCATGTCTGCTCTGCCAGAACAGATTGAAGCCCTGGTGCTCTCTCCGGTGGCTCCTCTGGGAAGCTGTTCGGTGGTGGCAGGGGTGGACCAGAACTGGTCTGTGGCTGCAGTCCGGGGGCTGGAAGTGGTTTCGGACGCCACCAATGTGCTGGCCCTGGAAGCCAGTTCCAGACGCAAGACCCTTTTAAAGCAGAACCCCAAATCCAGAGAAAGGGTGCATCTGGCCTGCAGCCACCGCATGCTCAGGCCGCAGTTTTACCAGAACTCCAACCAGATCCCGCATTTCAATCTGTTCTGCATGGTCAGTGCAGGAGCAGATCAGGGGAATTCAGATTTTGAATTTGAGAGTCTGGTGCTGCATCTGAACACGTTGCTGACTGCTTTGCAGAATTTCTGGACCCAGGCCATCCCTCTGAAACTCACGGTCAGTGACTTCCCTGGGAAAAACCGAAACCAACAAATTGAGGACAGGGTTTTTCAGGCCTTGCAACAACAATTTCCTGATCTGGACTGTCAGCATGACCCTGAGCGCACCCACGGACAGAATTACTACTCAGGGCTGTGTTTTCATCTTTATGCTCTGCCCACAGACCAGGAAATCCTCTGTCTGGCCGATGGGGGCGAGGTGAACTGGAGTCAGAAGTTCCTCAGCAACCGCAAGGAACGCATGTTGATCAGCGGTCTGGGAGGAGATCGGGTGGTGGGGTTGCAGGCAGACTAACCAGCAAAGCAAAGAGAGGGCTTTGATGCCCTCCCTCTCGTCTGGAATGCAGCTTACTTGATGTCTCCGTACACGATTCCATAACCGTTGGTCCCGATGTACACCCGTCCGTACACCCTGGGGTCTCCGGTGATGGCAGAGTTGGTGGATCCGTACTGGTGCTGATTGTCGTTGATGCGAACCCAGGTCTGGCCTGCATCGTCTGAGCGGTAGAAACCCTGTTTGCCTTCCACTTTTCCGGTGATGTAAATGGCCACGTATTTCTTGCCAGGAGCAGCTTTCCCAAAACCCACCACATTGGCAGTGTCCACCAGATCCAGTTTCTGGAACTTTATGCCTCCATCTGTGGAGTGGTAGAGGCCACTTTTGCCTGCAGCGAGCCACAAATCACCCTCGGTGCCAGGAACGCTCTGAATCCAGGCGGATTCTACAACGGCGGGCAGGCCAGCAGCACGTCTGGCAACAAAATTCTTGCCTCCATCCAGACTGACGTACAGGGCATTGCCAGAGAAAGCATAGAAGATGCTGTCATTCACGCGGTCAGACACAATTTTTGCAGGGCCTTCAGGCAGGCCAGCAGAGGGGGTCCATTTTGCGCCCTGATCTGCAGAGAAAGACACTTTTGCTCCCTGAGGAGACCAGAGGATGGTGGTGCCTTTTGCAGAAATGTAGACACTGCCTCCACCACTGGTGCCTGCTGGACTGGTGCCGTTGGTCCAGGTGTCTCCCCCATCGGTGCTGAGGGCGAAGCTGTGGGTGGCGTCTCCGTTGCCCACCCGCACCAGGATTTCGGGTTTCAGTTCAGCGTAATCCAGACTGGTCTGGCTGCCTCCATTGGGCTGAGCGGCCATTTTTGCAGGCACTTTGGTGAGGTCCGTGTGCTTGAAACCCGCAATGTCTCCCAGAGCACTGTGCAAATTTGCGCCAACCGGAGGGCTGATCAGGTCCAGAACGGCGGTTTCCTCAATGCCCTGGGCCATCACCTTCAGATCGATTTTGTTGTCGCTGTCCCATTCGGTCAGGTTGCTGGTCCCAAACACCGTGGCTCCGGTGCCATACAGCATGCGGTTGGAATCGAAGGGGTCAATTTCGAGGTCATCCACCATCCAGCCCACTTTGACCAGGGGTTCAGGGTCTCTGGGGGTGGTGTTGCCGAAGTTCAGCCAGGGGGCACCACTGCTGTCCAGGGTGTAGCGTTTTTTCAGGCTGGGCCATGCGTCCCAGTCCCAGATGCGGGTCCAGCTTTTGCCTGCATCTGTGGAGCGGAACAGCACCGTGTCCGGCCACCAGGAGTTGAGGGCGGCCACCATCAGGGTATCTGGGTTCTGGGCATCCACGGCCAGCCCACCATACCCAAAGTAATCATCTCCACTGCTGGACGGAACCGGGCTGATGTTGCTCCATTCTTTTTTGATGGTGTCGTACTTCCAGACGTCCCCTTTCTGACCATCGTAGGGGCCTGCACCATCGCTGTAGGTGATGTACAGGTTGCCTTTGCCGTCCAGCACCCCATGGTGCGGCAAAAATCCGGTGGGCTGTCCGGGGACTTCGGTCCAGGTGGTGCCTCCATCCAGGCTCTGATACAGCGGGTGGGCCTTGTCTGCCACGCCCACATAAAGGGTCTGGGTGGCGTTTCCTGCTGTGCCCGTGGATTTGTCGAAGGTGATCCAGACCACGCCCACTTTGTCTCCTGCGTAGGCATCGCCTGGGGTTTGCACGTAATCTCCGGGGTTGGTGAAGGCGGTGACTTTGCTCCAGTTGACTCCGTAATCGGTGCTTCTCCACAGGCCATTGCCGCTTCTGGTGCCCAGATACAGGATGCTGTTCTTGTTGGGATCAATGGAGAGGCGTTCTCCCATGCCACGTCCGGGCATGTTGCCTCCAGATTTGAAAGGCAAATCGGTTCTGGCCCAGGTGTTGCCTCTGTCCGTGGACCGCAGAATAGCGCCATTGTTGGGGTCCCAGTCGTTGGTGTAGGTGCCTGCCAGCAGGTAAACGCGGTTGGGGTCCACGGGATCGGTGGCAAGGCTGTCCACACCTGATAAACCCCAGTCGTCTGCCCCCACCCAGTTCAGGAGCTGAATCCAGCGGCCTGTGGTCTTGTCCCAGCGGTATGCGCCTCCGATGTCTGTGCGGGCGTAAATCAGGTCTTTTTCCTTCTGGTTGAAAATGATGCCCGGGACGTAGCCTCCACCCACAACCTCAACGTTTTTCCAGCTGTAAGCCTGGGTGGTGACCCTGGGGATGGGCAGGGTGGCGCAACTGACGGTACCCACCAGCAGGCCAAGGGCAAGAACAGAAGGTTTGAAAGTTCTGGACATTTTGAGCATAAAAGCCTCCTTAAAAAGCAACAGAAAGGGCATCTGCATCGGACTTTTTGGGTCTGGTTCGGGAACAGGTTTCAGCAATCAACACGACAACCCTTCACCCGCTGGGTGATGGTGGGTGTTATTGGATTGAAAAGGATATGGCTGGAAAGATCAGGTCAATGGGCCTCCAGAATCGGTTGTATTTGCGGCACAAGTGTCTACCCTGCTGTTGTTCTGGTGCATGGGAGAAGACGCAGGTCAGGGCATCGGGTTGAGGGATGCCTGCCTGAGGGTGAGGGGTGTTGATGGTTTCATCTTAATATCGAATCGATTCGAATGTCAAGGGTTTGGAGGATAGATCACAAATTTAATATTGCAATGGGAAAACTTCAAGTGAAATAGTTTTGATCTTTCAAAATCCAGAAAGGTGAAGCAGCAGGGCCATCGATATCGATGGCCCTGCTGCTTCACCTTTTAAGAAAATGGTAAGTTATCTAAATCAATATCATCAGAATCTTCTATCATCTTAAAATCCACTTCAAGAATATGCTTTAAAAAATTATCAGGAATCCTCACCTTATGAAATTCAACATAATGACTCAAAACATGAGGCCATACAAATACACCATCAGTCATCATTACTCCATTATATCCTAAATCCTTCTTACACATACTACAAATAAACCTCTGTTCAGTAGTTGCTTCTATGTATATAATTCCTTTTTTTAAGTATTCACTTACTCTATATACCAGCTCCAAATCCCAATCAGGATCAATGTAATCAGTGAGTCTAAGACCAGGGACATCTTTCTTGAACAAGCCAAACCATTTTTCCTTCCAGGTATGAAAGTACATGTACCCTCCTTACTTTGGATATTTAAACAAAACCATGCTTCCAGGATCCATGGGATTTTTCATCATGTAATCATCCCAATACAGAGCCCCTGCCACACTAAAGTCTCCTTTCTTGCCAATCCAACCCAATTTGTCAGGAGCCCACACATCCATTTTCAATTCATTAGCAAGATTTCTTGCAAAGCCATTGGGCAATGATCCAGTGTTACAAGCCATGAGCCTGATACAGGAAAACTGAGAAAGATCATAATTATCACGAAGATAATTTGCGAGTTCTTTTGGAGTCAATCTTATTGTTTCCGGGAAATCAAGCTTAATACGATTAGGGCTTCCATGAACTCCAACATCTAGAGCTCCGGGAACACGTGGGACTTTATCAAAATTAACTCTTAAATTCTCATCTGGATGAAACAAGTTGAGCGAATTGGTGTTATCTCGCTGAGTGCTATTAGCTGCTCTTGAAATCCATTGCTGAATACGCTGTTGAGCACCAGGTCCAAACCTCTGGGCAACAGCCATGGTATAAGGGACCAAGAGCATTACTCCTTCTCTGATAGCTACGATCATCCATACACCTTCAACCAGAGCAACTCCACCAAGGAATACATTGATTCCAATCTCTGGATCAATATTATCCATAAATTCTTCTGCAGTAATGGCTTCCATATAAGGATAACTGTTTGCAATATTTACTCTCGCTTCAACCCAACCATTTTTACCACCTCCAGCATGCACATACCAGTACAATGCATCAGCAGTAGCTTGCAACATTACAGAATCAATCTTTAGCATTGTTCCAGGTTTGGTTAATAATTTAGAAATAGTGAAGCCGTGATTATTAATAAAATCATCAATATTATTAATTGTTTTCGAGAAATTCTCCATAGATTTTTCATCGGGTTTAATACTTCCATCACCAAGATACATAAATGCAGCATATGCAATACTCGATAATAGGTGAAATTTCTCAGCAGAGGTAGAATTATTATATTCGGCACTCTTTAATACATTATCAAGGTGCTTCATCTCTTTAGGATAATTATCTCCATAAACATGGTCAATCTTTACCTTGATGATTTCCAGAAGTATGGTATTCAAGTAAGTAAAATTGTTGGCTTTGAGCTCCGTTTCAAGCCTTTCTTTGCTGAAGTCCATGTTCAAGCTGTTGGCTGCCGAAACCAGCCAGTTCAAATAATTTTGGTCGGGTTGAGTGATCACCTGAATCAGCTCAAACGTGGTCACCCCTTTCTTGACATCCTCCACCTGAGATTTGTGGGGTTGCTGCAGACCTGGGGTCTTTTGAACAGCCGGAGCCTCTGGTTCAAATTGCCAGCTGGGAACCACGTTAGAAGGTCCATCGCTGGGCTGGGTGCCCATGTCAGGCACCATGGGGCCAGCAGCATTCAGCACACCAGGATCGATTTGCTGAATGGGGGTCACCATCTGGCCATCCAGCACGTAAATGCCAGAACTGGATGCTCCAATCACCTCAGGGATGACTTCTGCTTCCTCACCCTCCAGAGCCGGGCCTTTGATGGTGGTGTCATGCACCAGCACAACAGCCTGATTCTGAGCACTGGTGGCAGGTGCAGGCGCAGAACCCACCTGTTTTTCTTCTGCCTTGCCTGAAGGTCCAGGTTTCCCTGAAGCAACGGGCTGGGTGCCCATGCCCTGAGAGAAGGTGGTGATTTCAGGGCTGGAAACCGTCTGCTCTTTGCTGATGCTCTGTTTGACAGGAGCTTCTTTTTTGTCTGCAGCTTTTTTGTCTGCAGGCTGGGACTTTTCGCTTTCGCCGGGCTTCACTTCCAGAGGGGAATCCACAGGTGCAATGGG
The DNA here is from genome assembly GCF_014646895.1 of Deinococcus roseus. Classification (NCBI taxonomy): domain Bacteria; kingdom Thermotogati; phylum Deinococcota; class Deinococci; order Deinococcales; family Deinococcaceae; genus Deinococcus; species Deinococcus roseus. The sequence continues at coordinate 9,007 of NZ_BMOD01000023.1, read as the reverse complement.
TTCCACAGATTTGACATCCAGGGTGCTGACCCCATTGAGAATGGCTTCTGGCAGCACTTCAGCCTGTTCCTGGGGTTCCGATTCCTCTTCTGCACTGAAGGGGGTTGCCTGCACACCGGTCCAGTCCACCTGGTCATTGATGCCGTCTGCCAGCGTGAAGGTGTTGTCTTTGATTTGCTGGTAACGGGCATCCGTCACTTTTTCATAGGTGTTGTTGGGCTTCAGCTCACCGTAACCAGCCCTCAGGGTGAACCACAGCAAGGTGATGGCATTCACGTAGTTGTACTTGAAGCCAAAATCCCCTTCGCGGTGACGGATCATCTGCACCTGGTTGCCAGAGAAGTAAGTGGAGCTGAAGTTCCGTTTGACGTAACTTTCGGTAAAAGTGGGATCTGTGGGCACCTTGCGCTGAAACAGGCCACCCGTGCTGGAAAGAATCTGGTTGCCTTTGGAGTCGTAGATGAAGTTGTTCCACACATCCTGCAGGTCCTTGCGCAGGAAGAAAGAACTGATGCGGCCATCTGCGTCGTAACGCTTCTTGTAGTTGTTGAATTCGTAAGCCTGATCCTGGGTGCTGTTGAACTTGATGCGGTTGCCCCTGGAGTCCAGCACGAAGGACTTGCCAATGGCCTTGGTGGTGGTGGTTTTGGTGATCCAGTTGTTGACGGTTTCGTCTTTGACTTCTGTTCCGCTTTCACCCTTCAGATAACCTTCGGTGGTGTTGTAATCGCTGGTGAGGGTTCGGGTGGTCACCTTGCCACTGGAACCCGATGTTGGGCTTCCATTGGGTTGCAGGTCTCCACCTGCTGTATTGATGGGACCTGTTTCGATGGTGGTCTGGTATTTGGTTCCGTTGTTGGCCGTCACCACATTCCAGCTGGAGCTTTCTGTCACCTTCTCGGTGCGTGTTGTGGGATTCAAGTAGTTGTCATAGCCCAGCACAGTGTCAATCTGGGTGGAATAAGACTGTGTGTTGGTAACAAGAAGCGGCTGTGCCATCACTTTGTATGCAGCACCATAGGAGTACATGGTGCCTGAGCCCGTGGGGGAACCGTCGGTATTCTGTGACCAGCTGATGTGGCTGTAGCAAGACGAGCAGTAATTGTCTGTGTAGCTGCTCACAGATCCGGTGGTGTAGGTGGAGCAATTTGAACCAGAGAAAGTCCCTGTACAGCTGACAGAAGCCTCACTTCTCGTCTGGTAGCAACCACTTGCTCCGCTTGCACATGCTTCTGTGGATTTGGATGTAGAACTGGAAATGGAGATCTGGGCGCCATTCACAGTCACCAGACTGCCGGTGGGCAAACCTTCGCTGTTGTAGCGGTTGGTGACCACCTTGGTTTCATCTTTGGAAGGGTTTTTCTCTGCAGCGTTGCAACCCACCTGAACAGTTTTGGTTTGATAGACCAGTCCACCCAGTGTGGTGGAAGTGGTTTCGGTGTAAGAGCAGGTGTTGCCTGGCTGCACCTTGGTGGTGGTTCCGCCTTCTGGAGCATAGGCAGTGGTAATGGTCACAGGTCCAGCAAAGCGGTTTGTGGGCCTGTAATCCTGATTGTCAGGATCGGTGGGGAAATAATTGGCTCCGTTGGAGTCTTTGGCTTCCGTCACCCGACCCAGGTTGTCATAAACCGTGTATTCCTTGGTGCCCACAGCAGTGGGGTAGGTGGGAACGGTTTGATTCGCAGCCAGCGTGCCGCGTTTGACGGTCACTTTCCAGTCCTGTCCGCTCTGGTAGTAGTCGTACACGCTGTTTTGTGCCACAGCGTCTGCTTCCAGACCACTGTCGGTGTCGCTGTCTTTGGCCACTTTGGGGCTTCTGTCCAGCACGGTGGTGGCCAGAATCAGACCGCGTTCGTTGTACTTCGTTTCGATGCTGCCCACACTGGCAGCCAGCAATGCGGCGGCAGGCTTGTACTGGTCCTTGTCTGCTGCATTGGGATCCTGGCGCAGGGGAGCCTTGATGATCACCTGGGCGTTGCGGGTGGCCAGGGTTTCCTGACCGTTGTCGTTGTAGGTGTAACCGAACACATTGAACTTCTTGCGGGTGTCCAGCGAGGTGTTGACCTCCAGGTCGGTCAGGTAGTCAAAGCTTTCCAGCAGCAGGCCGCGCTTGTCGTACTTCCAGTAGGTGTTGTACTTGCTGCGGGCATTGCTCTTGTCTGCAGAGATCAGGGTGTTCAGGGTGGTGTCAAAGTCGTAACTGCTGTAAATTTCAGAGTCACCGTCAAAGACACGTTTGACCCTGGCTCCTGCACCGTTGTAGGTGAAGCTGGCAGTGAATTCCTTCCTGGGGTAAGGAGTCCCGGCAGAATCCCAGCCATTTGAGCACTCTTGCACCACCTGACCCAGGGCATCAAGCTGCCAGACATGCTGGTTGCCACTGCTGCCACTGGCGGCATTGAAGCCAGCGCACAGCACAGGGTTGTTGAAGCCCGGGGTCACGCTGGCGGCATAGCTGTAACTGGTTTCCAGCACCTTCTCGCCGTCCAGACGGTAGCGGTACTGTTTGTAGGCAAATCCAGAGGTCATGCTGGATTTGTGCCCACGGCTTTCACGCACCACTTTGCCGAGGGTGTTGTACTCGTAGTCGGTGGTGATGCCACGTTCGGTTTTCTGGGTGATGTTGCCCGCAAGGTCGTATTTGTAGCTGGAGATCAATGCTGCGGTCAGTCCAGCATCAATGTCCACTTTGACGGTGGAGGTGACGGGAGTGGGCTTGCCGCTGGCATCCAGTTTGACGCTGCCGTCGGTGTTGTACAGCACACGGGCCCGCTCTTCCTTGCGGATCAGGTTTCCGAAAGCATCGTAGCTGAAGTAGGTCTCAAATCCCTCTGGGGATTTGGCATAGGTCACATTGCCGTTTTCATCGTATTTCTGCTGGGCTGTACGGGTGTCCGGCAGGGTGGTGAGGGTGGCTTTGCCCTGGAAGTTGTACTGGTAGGTGGTGGCCACCCCGCCTGTCACAGCAGAACCACTGCTGGCATCAGGAAGGCTGTTCATGTTGGCCTTGACCACTTTGCTGGGGTTCAGGCCGTATCCGCTGTATTCGTAGGCTTCGGTGGTGACAAATTTGTCGTCCCGCGCCTGGATCTGCTGAATGTCGGTGACATCCCAGTTGCTGATGAGATAGTTCAGAACCCCAATCTTGGGAGCCTTGACGCTTTTCAGCAGCCCATCTGCAGTGTAAGTGCGCACGTCAATGACATTTCCAGCGAAATCGCTTTGCAGCACAGGATTCCCGAGTTTGTCAAAACGGGTGTAGGCCAGTTTGCCGTTGGGGTCACGTTTGATGGTGACACGGCCAGCGGCATCAAACGCGGCCATGGTGGTGACGGTGTCTCCGGTGGTTTTGCCTTGCAGGTCTGCAGGGTCGGTGCTCAGCCACAAATCACGGCTGGTTTTGTACACGTTCCCCATGCGGTCAGAGGTGGTGATGGTGTGGTAACCCAGGGGGTCAATCACATCTTTGACCAGATCCAGCCCCTGGTACAGGTAGGTGGTGGTGGCTTTCTTCTCGGCGCCCAGTCCGGCCACCACAGCATTCAGGCCGCTGTTGCCCAGGTTCTCGCCTTCCAGCACCTGGGTCTGTTCGGTTTTGCGGTTCAGGTTGTCGTACTTGAAGGTGGTGAGGGTTCTGCGGCTGCTGTCCAGTGGGGTGCCTGTGGTTTTCAGTTTGGAACCCAGGCTCCACAGCACATTGCCCCACACGTCGTACAGGGTGAAGGTGGTGCTGTCTGCAGCAGTGGCGTGGTAAGGAGAGTTGCTCTGGCTGGTTTGCAGCACCCGACCTTCCAGGTCGTTCAGGTAATAGGTGGTGTTGCTGCGTTTGTCGCCGGTCAGTTCTTCCAGTTTGTCGCTGGTGACCTGACCCAGGGTGTTGCGCAACCAGGTGTGTTTGATTTCGGCCACGCCTCCAGCACCCAGCGTCACTTCGCTGGCTGTACCGAAAGCATCGTACTGGCGTTCAAATCCGCTGCCATCGGGTCGGGTTTCTTTGATCACCCGGTCCAGGTTGTCGTAAACACGGGTGATGAATTCGGTGCTGCCCCACCAGTTGCGGCGCTCTTTGATGACGCGCCCATAATCCACCTTGTCCAGGGTGTACAGGGTGGTTTCACGGGCCACAAACTGGCTGCTGGTGGCAAGATAATCGTCAGGGGCAGCCACACCACGGGAAACCGCATCCAGTGCACCTTTGAGGGTGTAGTGGTAAACCGTCTGGTTGGAGGGCTGTCCAGACCATGTACTGATGATCTGACCGTTGCTGTCGAAGTTGTTGTAGCTTTCGCTGGTGTAATCGCTGGCCCCTGCAATCAGGGATCCGGTCCAGACCTGCTGGCCAAATCCGTTGTACAGGCTGCGTTTCTCCAGGTTGCTGGCGGTAATGGAACCTGCAGCAGTCACGCCGTTGACCACGCCACTCCAGGTCAGTTCACTGCCCACATTCCCAAACTCGTCGTAAATCAGGGTTTTGGTGATGCTGTCGCTGCCTGAAGTCACAATGATTTTCTGAGGACGGTCAAACAGTTGGCTGACACTGCGGGTCTGGCTCAGGGTGCTGCCATTGCGGTAGGTCAGGCTGCCTGATGCACTGCTGGGATACTGGTAGGTGGTGGTTTTGGTGGTGCTGCCCGCAGTCAGGGTCTCAGAGTCCAGCAGGCCCTGAGCGTTAAATGCCGTGGTGAGGGTGCTGCGCACACTTGCAGTTGTCGCCGTGCTCAGGGTGGCATCTTTCAGATCATAAAGTTGCAGAACAACGCTGCTGACATCCGTGAATTTTTGCTTCAGGGTGGTTTCTTTGGGGGTCCTCAGGGTGTAGGAGAGGTCCGTCACCTGGTCGTTGTACACGCCCTGCTCGGCGGTGGGGGTCAGTCCATTGACGGTGCCCACTGCACTGGAGGTGTGGTGAATGGTGCGTTGCAACTGGTTGTCGTTGTTGTATTTGTATTCTTCTTTGTTGACCCAGCCTGCTCGCTCGGCATCGTCAAAGAACTGGATGGAGCCCTGATCGGTGCCCAGGGTGCTCTGGGAGGTGATGTTGAAAGTGACATTGGTCTGAACGATCTGAGAATAGGGCTGAGGACTGGTATCGTTGTTCCCCGCCTGACAGATGATTTTTTCGAATGGATCTGTGATCAGGGCACAATTGTTTTTGATGCGCAAAGAACCAGAATTGTAATCGGCGTAAGAAGTGTTTCTGTCTCGCAGCACATATTGCCATTTGCCAGAAGCCATCACTTCGTTGTTGTCGATGTACTCCACACCATAGTGGGTGCCGGGGGTATCCATGGGGGCATCACAGGCTGTGTAAGCGTACTCGCTGCCCAGGTGGTAGTACATGGTGCGGGTGTCCTCAATGCCCGTTCCTGAGCCCATGGAAATGCTGTATTGCCCTGTGTCGCCTCCGTTGGCGTACTGGTTGATGGTCGGAATTCTGGAGCAACCGTTCTTGCTGATCGGCTGAGAATTGCCATCGTATTGCCTGGAGGTCCAGTTGAGGGTGGGCATCCACCACACCCCATTTTTGGGTGGGGGCAGGTTCACAATTTTGGAGCGGAACTGGTAAAAGTAAGTTTCGTACTCAACCCAGCCGTGGAAAATGCAGTTGCCAAAGAACCAGCTGCAGTTGCGGTCAATCCGGCTGGCCCGGACCGTTCCCGGGTTGGACATCAATTCGATGTTGAAATACTTGACCTGCACGGGCAGGGTGTAGGTCACATCCGGGTTGTCGATGGAAATGGCTGTGACATCGTAAATGGGGCTGGTGCCTGCACGCTCTTTGGTCCAGGCAGGTGCAGTGAACACCCCACTGGAATCCACAGTCCCACCATCCTGGGTGGCATTGGTGACCCACACCACATCCTTGTTGGTGCCCGCAGGCAGCGTACTGGAGAAGGCCGCCTGAAAATTGAATTTGGGTGCCGTCAGGTAACCGTTGGCCGCCGCAGGCAGAGCAAATTGAATGGCTGCTGCTGACAGGGTGGATGGGGTATCACTACCAGTCACCGAAGAGGTGATGGACATGACCCTGGGGCTCACCGAGTAATTCATCGACACGCTGGCACTGGGATCGGCCACACTGGTGGCCTTGACGCCCACCTCATATCCTGAAGTGCCCCAGGGCAAGTACAGGTTGACCCCATCCAGGTACTCCACTTTGATGTTGCGCACCTGCCAGGCATGGTTGCCAGTGGTGTTTTCCAGAAGACCAAAAGGGCTGCTGTTGGAGGTGCTGGACACCACCGCCTCGAACTTCTGCCAGGAGCTGCTCAGGGTGGCTTTCTGGTATTCGGCCCAGGTGCTTTTCAGACCCACGCCGTAATACACATCCAGGCTGGTGGCAGGGTTGGGATCTGCAGGGTCCAGCTGGGCTTCAAACGAAATGCGGTATTTGCCAGAAGGTGCAGCCTGGTTGTAGTACAGACCAGAAACAGCAGGGCTGGTGGCCAGACCAGAGTCGTAAGAAGCTACATTGATGGTTCCGCCCTGACGGGTGTAAGGGTCCACCCCGGTGTTGCTCAGGAAGGTTTTGGGGCTGGTGGTGCTGGAGGTTTTTCCCAGCTCCAGGTAAGGGTACCAGGCAAAAGCATCGGTGTGGCCCACATCGCTGATGGTCACCTGGTTGCCCAGGTCAAAGATGGGGGTGAGGGTGATGTCTTTGAGGTCCAGTTTCAGGTTGGTCAGGAAAGCCAGCTCTCCATTCCAGGCTTTCTTGTGAAAAACAAATTCCTGAGGCAGCCAGTTGCCATATGAAGTGTTGGGGAAGGCAACATTTTTGGTGTGGCTGTCCACCTTGACGGTCAGGTTGCCTGCCGGGTCGGTGCTGGATCCCAGAGGACGCAGTTTGAAGCTGAGTTTGTACATCCCCGGAGACAGGTAGGAGTTGAGGCGTTTCAACTGTTCATTGCTGTTCAGTCGGATGTATGGGAGGCCATCGGTGTCCGACAGGTAACGCTCTTGCAAAGCGGATGTGGAGCTGAGCCAGGAATCTGCTGTGGAGGAACCTGAAGCAGGGGTGTACATCCGCCAGTAATTGCCCCCCAGAAAGATTTCCTTGCTGGGCATGGTCAGCAAGGGTTTGGAGAGGGAAAGGTCGTACTTGAGACCCTGATTGCTGGTGTCATTGGAAACGGTGCCCTTGAAAATCGCGTAAGCACCGGTGTTAAATGACCCTGCGTTGGAGGTCAGGTCCACCTGGATGGGTTTGGCATTCAGGTCGAAACTGGTGGAGTCCTTGTGCAGGGTCTTGCGGATCAGGTTGCCCCGGGAGTCGTAAGCATAATGGGTGACTTTTCCAGCAGGATCCACTTCAATGGCCAGCAGGCCAGAAGCGTAATACTCGTAGCGCCATTCCCGGTTGGTGTTGACCTGGGGGGTCAGCTGGGTCAGGTTGCTGTTGGTCTGGTTGTCCTGAATGCGCCGCCTGCGGATGCGGCTGTCTTTGTCATAATGGAATTCACTGACGCTGCTGCCCTGGGTGACCGTGACCAGCATTCCGCCTGCCACCACACTCTTGCCATTTTCATATTTGTAGCTGGTGTCTTCTTCGCCGGTCTGGGTGACCCCCGTGACCGCCAGCGAATTGCCATTGAAAGAAGAGTAGGTGTAAGAGGTCACGCTGTCGATGGCTGCATTGACCGGAACTGCACCTGCAGCGCTGGTGGTTTTCAGCAGGTTGTGGGTGATGCTGCTGATCACCGCCTGGTTGCCCACCACCACACCACTGGAATTTTTGATGTCCTGTTTGGCATAGGCAAAGGTGAATTTGCGGCTGAAATCCAGGGCAAATGCTGCACCTTTTCCGCTCCAGGTTTTGTAGGTGATGGAGGAAATGACATTTCCAGCGCCGTAGGCATCGGTGTAAAGGAAGTCCACCTGTTTGCTGGTGGTGGTTCCGTTGTATTTGTACTCTACAGTTTTGAGGGTTTTGTCGGTGTTCCAGGAATAAACGGTTTTGCGGCCCCACTCGTCCTTGATTTCTTTGATCAGGTCTTTGTTGGTGGTGTCGTAGAGGATCTCTGTTTTGGGAGAGCCCGCAAGCTGGTCGCCTTCAGGATCTTCCGGGCTGGCTGTGGCAGACCGGTATTGCTGGTTCAGGGTCTGCAGGTAATCAAAGTAGGGTCCATCTTTGTGGAAGGTGCTGCGGTTGCCCGAGTGGTCATAGTAATGCGCATAGGTGCCCTGACCGCTGCTGGGACGCACAAACACAATCCACTCATCGGTGGTTTGCAGGGCCACTTCAGGTGCCAGCCGATAGAAAGCCACCTGAGAACCCGGATAATTTTCGTAGCGTTCTTTGATCCAGCTTGGAGCATCTGCAGGCACTTCACTTTTGTTGACCCGCACAAATCTGGATTTGCTGGCATCGCCATTTTCCAGGAACAGTTCATAACTCTGCCCCGAAAGGTTGGAAAAAAAACTGGAGGTGAGGTCATACGCCTGGTCAAAAGCCGTGTTCTGGCTGTTCACCAGTTTCAGGCGGCTCTTGGTGGTCCAGTTGCCGATCATTTTGCTGCTGGGATCGGTTTTGGCATCCTGCTCGGTGGTGGTGGTGTTGCGGGTGACTTCCCCGGTGTCAATGAACAGGTTGCCGTTGGCAAGGTTGACGGCATCTCCCACTTCACCAAACCCAGGTGCATTGAAAGACATCACCTGCAAGGGGATGCGCGAAGAACCTGCTCCTGGTCGGGAGATCAGGTCCGGGGAAGCCAGGGCCTGCCCAAACGGCAAAAACTGGCTGGCAAGATAGAAAGTGGCCAGTCCCAGGGATATTTTCCTGCGAAACTGTCCGTAACTGCCCATGTCTTCTGGTCGATTACCTGCGGATCGATTCATACATTGAACCTCTCGATACAAAATTTGAACAATGGTATCACAGGCATGAGAAGATTTTTAGAATTCGTCCAATCTAGAGTGCCCTTTTTCTTAACTGAGATTTTGCACCTATCCAGCCCTTGGAAAAGGATGCAGTTCTGAGTCGGTGAAAAGCTGATCCTGCAGCATCAAG
>NZ_BMOD01000022.1 GCF_014646895.1 Deinococcus roseus | reverse complement strand
CGTTCGGTTGTCAAACAACTCCGCCTTCGTTTCTGCGTTTCCGCTTCCTCTCGGGCGAAGAAAAGAATACTACCAATAGGCATTTATGTCAACACTTCCAGAACGGCATCTACTGCATTGCTTACCTGGAAGCGTTCCAGACAGCAATAACGTCCATCAAAACCAGCCATCAGAACCCCAGTTGTCTATACAGATTTTTGGGAGAAGGGGCACAGAACAAGGGAAACAAAAGCCACAAAACCAGCCGGGCCTGCCAGGAAACAAAGCAAAATCCCCCTTTGCAGGGGGACAGGACAAGAACATCACGAAGATGGAATCAGATGCCCGACAGGATGTAGAGCACGTCGCCGTCTTTGACCACGTAATCTTTGCCTTCGGTGCGGACCCAGCCTTTGGATTTGGCATTGGCCCAGCTTCCAGCTTCCACCATCTTGTCCCACTCGATGACTTCGGAACGGATGAAACCTTTTTCCAGGTCGCTGTGGATCTGGCCTGCAGCACCAGGGGCCTTGGTGCCCTCACGGATGGTCCAGGCCCGCACTTCTTTTTCACCCGAGGTGATGAAGGTGATCAGGCCGAGGGTTTTGTAGCCCACCTTGACCAGCTGGTCCAGACCAGACTCCTCTACCCCGAGGTCTGCCAGGAACTCCTGGGACTCTTCAGGGGTCATCTCAGAGAGTTCTGCTTCAATCTGGGCACTGATCTTGACGACCTCGGCTCCTTCTTTTGCAGCGAATTCCCGGACGGCTTTCACCATGTCGTTGTCTTCAGTGAGGAATTCCTCGGAGACATTGGCCACATAGATCACAGGCTTGATGGTCATCAGGCCAAAGTCTTTGGGCACAGGCATCTCATATTCACCGGCACGGGCAGGTTTGCCTTCTTCCAGCACTTTGAGGATGCTCTGGGCCAGGGCCATCAACTCTGCAGAGTCGCGGTCATTGCTCTTGGCTTTCTTCTTGAGGTTCTCGATGCGCTTTTCCAGGCCGTACATGTCTGCCAGGATCAGCTCGGTGTTGATGGTGTCGATGTCCTCGATGGGGTTGACCTGACCTGCAACGTGCACCACGTTGGGGTCTTCAAAGCAGCGCACCACGTGGGCAATGGCATCCACTTCACGGATGTTGGCCAGGAACTGGTTGCCCAGACCTTCTCCCTTGTGGGCCCCTTTGACCAGACCTGCAATGTCCACGAATTCCACAGCAGTGGGAATGATGGGCGGAACCCGATCTCCTTTGGTGAAAATGTCCGAGAGGGCTTTGAGGCGTGGATCGGGAACCGTCACGATTCCGACGTTCTTGTCGATGGTGGCAAACGGGTAGTTTGCGGCCAGTGCACCTGCTCTGGTGATGGCATTAAACAGCGTAGACTTGCCCACGTTGGGCAGTCCGACAATTCCAATTCCTAAACCCATGCTTTTCCTCCTGCTTTATAGATCAGTCAAAGCTGCTCTGGTGTGCACCTGTTTGCCTGTCTCTTGCTTCTGTGGGATGGAGTGTCCCTCCTGTCACCCGAAGCAGTGTCTGAATAAGCGTACAGCAAGAGGGTAAGGAGGGCAAACGCCAGACCCTGGAGGGCAAAATGACAATGTTGCTTCAGGCATCTCACCTGGAAACTGCAGTTGCTCGCAATCCTGCATTTGTCACAACCCTGTGATTCGGCTGCAAAAAACATCCCTGGAAAGGACTATCATGAATACACCTTCTCTACAACCTGATCCGGCCCAGATGCATTTTTCAAGGAGACGAACATGCAAAAATGGCTTGCTTTAAGCTTCATCACTGGTCTGTTGCTCGCTGGCTGTGCACCCAAAACCCCTCCCCAGGAGGGAACTTCTGGTCCCAGCTTCAGCAAATCCACCATGGTTGCTGGAGTGCTCCCAGCAAAAACCACCCATCACCTGCTGTAACACAGCAAAAGGTCTGAGCCCTGCTGCCAGGAGGGTCTGAAACATTCAGATCCTCCTCAAATGTTGCTGATGGCCATGCTGCCAGACCATCAACCTCACCCATCCTTCTGGTCCCTCTCAGTTCAGCAGGCTACCCTGAAGAAAACCCTCTTGAGAGGAGCCCCATCATGCAAAACCAGCAGATGCGCAACATCATTCGTCAGCTTTTGACCGAAATTGTTCGATTGAGGTTCAAAAACCATCAGGCCAAACACCCACAGATGGACCCGGAATTTGCAGATGACCGCATTCTGGGCAAGGTGGGTGACATGGAACAACTGGTGGTTCCGTTGTTTGGGGAAGAAGAAGCCAGGGTGATTGTGCGAGAAGCCCTGGAAGCCGCCCGTGAGGATTACGCGGCAGATCCTTCCACCCCGGTGCAGCCCTGATGCTGCTCCGAAGCTGTACAGCAAAGTGTTATAACAGTGCATGCCTGCCAAACTGACTTTTATGGGCCATGCCAGTTTCAAGCTGGTGACAGATCAGGGAAAAACCATCCTGATTGATCCCTGGCTGAAAGACAATCCTGCCTGTCCCGAGCCCTTCAAAACTTTTGCTGGAGCAGACCTGATCCTGATCACCCATGGACATGGCGACCACATGGACCTGGAGGTGATTTATCAGGCTGCCCGGATGGGCACCCGTTTTGTGGTTCCCAACCCCATCCGCTGGTTTCTGATCGAGCAGGGCATTCAACCGGGCCTGTTTGAGGGAATGAACAAGGGGGGAACCATTGAATTGATGGACGTGAAAATCACCATGACCCAGGCTTTTCACCATGCCCAGATCAACACCGAGAACGGGGCAGAGTGGCTGCATGAGGGCGTGGGGTACGTACTGAACCTGGGAGACAGTCGCATTTATGTGGCTGGTGACACCTGCATTTTTGGAGACATGCGTCTGATTGCAGAGATTTACCAGCCCACCCTGGCCCTGCTGCCCATTGGAGACCGCTTCACCATGGGACCCCTGGAGGCTTCGCATGCCATCCGTCTGTTGCAGGTCTCTCAGGTGGTGCCTTTTCATTACGGGACCATGCCCACCCTGACCGGAACCCCTGAGCAGCTTTCTGAGCTGACCAGAGGGATTGAGGGTTTGCAGATTCTGGCCCTGCAGCCCGGTGAAAGTTTAACCCTCTGATTTGATCCCATCATGCGAAAAGGACTCCAAACAGGAGTCCTTTTTCTTGTTTTTTGAAAACCAGCAGCAAACCAGACCTCAGCGGATCAGGGTGCAAACGTGGGTGTTTTTGCCTGCAGCTTTGATGTAGACCACCAGTGAGGGATCAAAGGTTTTGCTGCCAAAAGCCGAGAACATCATGGAGTAAGAACCATCTCCTTCATCCACCCATTCGTTGTGGCGTTTGAGCAAAGGGTTCTTTTTGGCTTTTCCTCCAGCGCTGGCATCTGCTTTTTCCAGGCTGAATTTGAGCAGGGCACCCTGGAATTCCTTGAACGCCTGAGGTGCCACATAAGCGGTGACTTTTTCAGAATTGGTTTTGCTGAGGGCCTGACAGAAAGGGTTGCTCTGGGTTTTGAGTTTTCCTGCTTTGACCAGTTCTTTGGAGATGGTGGCATTGGTGATGCCTGCAGCCTGAGCAAGGGTTCCAACCAGAAGTGCAACAACCAGGGTGGGTTTCAACATGCTCCATCATGAAAGGAATTGCATCCAAAATACAAGACACCCGAAAAAAGACACCCGAAAAAAGAGAGAAGCCCCCAGCCGGGGACTTCTCTCTGAAATGGCTCTGTTTTGGGAAAGACAACGGCGGTAGAAGCTACCCTACCCACTGCCAAGGTGGGGCACAGAGTCGATGGGTTGCGAACACGAGCAGAACATTCTGAACCCTGCCCACCAATGGAGCCGTGGGTGTTCTCGTGCGCCGTTATTAGTATAACACAAATATGATATTTTGCCATAGACATAATTATACCGAGTCAAGACATTGACCCTAATGCTGGGTTTCCAGGCCACCCGTCTACAGTTTCAGTTCAGCACTCCAACACCAAGCCTCCAAAACCAGCTTTCAGGGTCCTTGCAAAAAACCCTGAAGCAACCCATTGAATTCTGCGGACCGCTCATCGTTGGGAATGGCACGGGCAGTGAGCACCTGCAACTTCACCTCTGGCCTCAGGTCCAGAAATTTCTGTGCTCCAGACACGGGTGTGTTCACATCATCTGAACCCCACACCATCATTGCAGGTTGCTTCAGGGCCGCCCACTCTTTTGCAATGTTCAGGCTGGAATAATCCGAGATGAAAGAAAACACTGGATAAGCAGCGTTGGGATCTTTCAGGTTGTTCTGGTAGATCTTCTTCAGTTCCGTGGTGACCAGAGACTGGTCCAGATACACCTGCTGCTTCAAAAAGAAACTGACACTGAACCGGCCCCGCAGAAAACCTGCAATGACATCACCCAGTGGGGAGCCCACCAGTGAATTGTAGAAATCTGCGTTGGGTGGATTCACCAGTTTCTCAATGCCTGTGGGAGACACCAGTGTCAGGGATTGCACCAGTTCAGGATCATTGTGGGCGATTTTGATGCTGTAGGCAGCACCCAGACTGGAAGCGACCACATCAGCCTCCTGCTGCACCACCTCTTTCAGAAAAGCCGTTAGTGTTTTGACGTAAAGGTCTGCCGTGTAATTCTGAGGTCTGGGGATGCTGCGCCCAAAGCCAGGCAAATCCAGCACATACACCCGGTGGTTTCTGGTGAACGCAGCAGCATTTTTGACCCACTGGTAACCCGAATTCCCTCCTCCAATGCCATGGATGAACACCAGGGGTGCACCTTCACCGCCCACCTCGTAATACACAGGCTGGTCGTTCAGAAGCACTGTGTGGCTTTCTTGCAGACCCGCAATTCTCGGTGAGGGCAAAAGTCCAGTGGCTCTGGGTGCGCAGGAAGAAACCGCCAGTGAAATCAACAGCACTGGTCCCACCAAAGAAGGCCCCATGAAAGATCGTCTCATGGAGCCATTGTCGGAGAATGCAAAAACAACTTCAGAAGCCTGAACTACAGTAAGGTCAGTCCTCCAGGCTCAATTGTGATTTGGGGTCAAAACATCCTCTCCCGTGGGATCCCCCAGAAATTGCTTGAGGAACCCATTGAACTCTACAGATTTCTCGTCGTTGGGAATGGCCCGGGCATAAAGAACCTGGGATTCCAGTTCAGGTTTGAGGTCTTTGAAGTTCTGCAGGCCTTTCACAGGCGTGTTGATGTCTCTGGCCCCCCACACCACCACGGTGGGCTGGGTCAGGTTCTCCCATTCCTTCTTGATGTTCAGGTTCAGGTGCCCGGTGATGAAGGCAAAAATGGGGTACTGGGCATGGGGAAGCTGCAGGTGCATGTGGTAGACATCCTTGATGCCCTCATTGATCAGGTCACGGTCCAGGTAAACCTGCTGGTTCAGAAAATAACTGACACTCAGACGGCTGCGAATCAGCAAAGAGAACAGGCTCCCGATGGGAGACCCAATCAGCTGGTGGTAAAACGCCATGTTGGGCGGATCAATGAGCTGATCAATTCCGGTGGGCGACACCAGGGCCAGCTTTTTGATCAGGTCCGGGGAATCATGGGCGATCTTGATGGCATATGCACCCGCCAGGCTGGAAGCCACCACCGTGCAGGGCTCATGCACCACTTCTTTCAAAAAAGCTTCGATGGCTGCCACATAAAGTCCAGCACTGTAATGCTGGGGTCGGGCCATGCTGCGCCCAAAGCCAGGCAAATCCAGCACATACACCCGATGTCCGGCCAGGAACTCAGGGACATTCTTGATCCACTGGTACCCGGAGTTGCCCCCTCCAATGCCGTGAATGAACACCACGGGTGGACCTGCACCCCCCACCTCATAATAGATGTCCTGTCCGTTGAGGGTGATTTTCTTGCCCTCTTCCATGCCAGGAATTCTGGGGGTGGGGAGCACGGTCAAAATGCGTCTGGGAGCAAAGAGATACACCCCCACTGTCAGCAGGGCAAAAAAGCCAATGGTTTTTCGGATGCTCAGTTTCATAAGAACAGTGTGCCCACTGGCCCCTGCCTTTTCAGCAGGAATTGTTACGCCAGAAGGCAGAAACCCTGTTTTGCACTGTCCTTTTGAGATCTTTTGAGATCTTTTGAGATCCTTTTGGGGTCATTCAATGGTGATGTGATCCAGTCCCTCAGCAATTTTGGGGTACTTGAGGTCCATGCTTTCCAGGGCCTGCACCAGAATGGAGCCAACCAGAAAATTGCGGTACCATTTGCGGTCTGCTGGAATCACATACCAGGGTGCAAAACCAGAGCTGGTCTCGGAGAGGATGCGTTCATAAACCCCGGTGTACTCATCCCAAAGGGCACGTTCTTTGAGGTCACCGGGGTTGAATTTCCAGTGTTTTTCCGGGTCGTCCAGGCGTTCCTGCAAACGCAATTTCTGTTCCTCTTTGGAGATGTGCAGGTAGAACTTGAGGATGCGGGTGCCTGAATCTGACAGCAACTCCTCAAAATGCCGGATGTGCTTGTAACGGCGGTCGATGGTGTCTTTGTCTGCCAGACCGTGCACGGTGGGCACCAGAATGTCCTCGTAATGGCTGCGGTTGAAGATGGTGACCTGTCCTTTTTTGGGGGCCACCTGATGGATGCGCCACAGAAAATCGTGGGAAGCTTCCAGTTCACTGGGCACCTTGAAGGGCACCACCCCGACCCCCAGAGGGTTGAGGCCACTCATCACATGCTTGATGGTGCCGTCTTTGCCACCAGCATCCCTGGCCTGCAAGATCACCAGCAAACTGCGTTCGTTCTCGGCATACAGGCGCTCCTGCAAATCCATCAGGCGGGTGCGCAGCTCTTCCATCTGGGATTCGGCTTTTTCTTTGGTCAGTTTGCCTTTGTCATCGGTTTTCCAGTCTGCCAGCCGAACATGCCTGGGACGATCAATGCAGTACTTGTCAAAATCCATGTTTTCATTTTAGGTGAAAAGCTGTGATACACCTGATTTGTCATGAAAAAGTCAGGTCTGGAAAAGCAATGGGGAGAACACTGATGCTGCTTGACACCAAAAAAAGGCAAGCCCTGAGGCCTGCCTTTCAAATCTGGGTCTGGGTTGAATTTTAGAGGGCACCTTCAAGGTCAGCAATGATGTCCTCAAGGCTTTCCACACCCACCGTCATGCGAATCAGGTAAGGGGTCACACCAGCGGCCTGCTTGCCTTCTTCGGTGAGCCTGCCGTGGGTGGTGGTCCAGGGATGGATGCACAGGGTGCGGGTGTCTCCCAGGTTGGCCACCATGCGGATCATCTTCAGGCTGGCAAAGAAACGCTGGGGATCTTCCACCTCGAAGGACATCACTGCCCCGAAGCCGTTCTTCAGGTATTGCTGGCCCAGCGCATGGAAAGAGCTGGATTCCAGACCGCTGTAGTTCACGGATTTCACTCTGGAGTGGGCTTTCAGGAAGCGGGCCACTTTCATGGCGTTGTCACATTCCTTGAGCATGCGGAGTTCCAGGGTTTCCAGACCCTGCGCGATCATGAAGGCATTGAAGGGACTGAGGGTCATTCCCAGCTGGTGCACCCCAATGGAACGCACTTTGCGGGCCAGCGCCTGATCGCCATACTGGGCTTTGAGGTCCTGCAGGATGGGGATGTTGTCGATGTTGGAACCGTGCTTGACCATCACGCAACCGGCCAGGGCGCTGCCGTGCCCTCCGGCCCATTTGGTCAGGCTGTGCATGATCATGTCTGCACCGTGGTCAAAGGGACGGCACAGGTAACCCACACCCGCCAGGGTGTTGTCCACACAGAACAGGGCACCATGGGCGTGGGCCACATCGGCCCAGCCTTGCAAATCTGCCACATCTCCGTTGGGGTTGGAGACGGTTTCCACCCACAGCAGGCGGGTGTTTTCCTGCATTGCACCTTTTGCGGCTTCGGGGTTGTTGTCCACGATGGTGGAGGTGATACCCAGGTTGGGAAGCACGTTGTTCAGGAGGCCTGCTGTTCCACCAAAAACCGCACTGGACGCCACAATGTGGTCTCCAGCTTTGCAGGTGGAGAGGAAGCAGGCCAGGGTGGCCGCCTGACCGCTGGCCATCACCACAGTGGCATCGGCCCGTTCCAGGCTGTTCAGGCGCTCTTCGAGGGCCTGGTTGGTCATGTTTTGCATTCGGATGTAGCTGTATCCGGTGTTTTGCTGAAATTCGTCTGCGGCAACGTCCAGTTCATCGAACTGGTAGGCAGCCGCCGGGTAGATCGGGATGCCGAGAGGCTCTGCGTGGCCCCTGGGAATTCCGACGTGCACGGCTTTGCTGGAGTAGTCTTTCATGTGGTTGCTCCTTCACGCCAGAGGTGGATCGCTCGCTCAAGGAATTCAAAAGGGGCGCTGCCCTGTGCAAGATCGGGCTTGCCACCGCCTTTGCCCTGCGCGTTCTTCAGTATTTCTGCTAAAACCTCTTTTGCGGAAGCCTTTGTGCTAGACGTGACCACCACTCGGCCATCTGGCGTATAGGCCACGCACAGCAGATCAGGCTGCGCTGTTGCCACCTTGCTGAAGGGTTTCAGCATCTCGCTGTCTGCCAGAGGCACCACCTGCACCCCGGATTTTCCAGACAACAGGCTTTCTGAGAGGGCTTCATAAGCCGCATTCAACTTGCGCCCTTTCTCCAGGGCCTCGGTTCTGAGGCCTTCCACCCGTTCTGCAAGCTTTTCAACGCTGGTGGAAAAAGAACTGGCCAGGGTTCTGGCGTCCCGGTAGATCTGGGTGAGGAGCTGGTAAGCTTCATGACCCGTCACAAAAAAGACACGTGTGAGCCCTCCAGCCACTTTCTCCAGTTTGGTGATGAACACCGCGCCCACCTCACCGGTGCGGTTCACATGGGTTCCTCCGCATGCACTGACCTCCCAGTAACCGGTGCGGTCCATGCGGTCCATCACGCAGACCAGACGGATGCGCCCTTCCACCTGGGGCGGTCTTCTGAGGGGGTACTGCTTCAATTCGGCACCTGTCACCCAGGTGGTTTGAAAAGGCAAATTGCGGTAAATGGAGCGCATGATCACCTGTTCAGCTGTTCTGGCATCTTCTTCTGTGGGATTGCCTGAGAGGTCCAGGGTGCATTCGTGGCTGCGCATGCTGACCGCCTGCACCTTGAATTCAGGATTCACCCGCAAGAAGGCCTGGGCCAGCAGGTGCTCCCCAGAGTGCCGCTGCATGTGCTGGTACCGCAGGCTCCAGTCCACCTCTCCATGCACATAAGCCCCCACCTCGGGAACAATGTCTCCCGTCAGGGTGTGCCAGACCTGCCCATCTGCTTTCTGCACATCTGTGACCGGAATGCGCTGGTCTTCCCAGACAAAAAACCCCTGGTCGGCATTCTGCCCTCCGGCTTCCGCATAGAAAGCTGTCTGGTCCAGCACCACCTGGTTGCCTTTGCGGGCCGTCACGGTGGCAATGAAACTGGTGCGGTAAGAGTCTTCATGAAACAGCAAAACCGTCATGGAAACCAGTGTATCTCAGGGCAGAAGGCAAAAGGCAGAAAGCAAAGAGCGCGTTCGCCTTTGCCTTCTGCTGAAGTTGAAGTGGAGGTTTTGGCTCAGCCCCTGGCACGTTCCAGCAAGACCGACTGGGCCAGGGCCAGCAAAGCCAGTTCCTGATGCTCTTCGGAGACCTTCTGGTCTGCTTCCATGGTGAAAGACCTTTCAAAGAAGGAGCGTTTCTTCTTGATGCGGAACAGGACCCTGCCTGAAGTGTCCTCCACCAGATAAACGGGATTGATGAACATCCCAAAAATCCAGCCAATGCCATCAATTTCACAGAGCAGGGCGTCCAGCAGTTTGATCCAGGGGTTTTCCTCCCGGATGCGGAACACCTCTTTCTGGTTGTGGTCGGTGACACTGTAACTGATCCGCCAGATGGACCTCAGGCCGTTGGCGCGGATGCTTCCCAGGAATTGTTCGCCCTTGTAGCTCCAGAAGTTGTGCACCGCCCAGAAACCGCTGATGCGGTCTGCTTTCATGCGGTACACCGGAATGGTTTTGTTCACATCCTGATAGGCCGTGGTGTCTTCACGCAGGGTGAGCAACTTCTGTTTGATCTGCAACACCAGATCACCAGAGGCATTTTTGACCTGCAATTCGGGGGACAGGGTGACAATTCGGAAAGTGGCAGTGAGGGGATAATTCAGTTTGGCAGTGACCATGAGACCCATTGTTCCATCCTGTAATCCCGATTGCAATTTGATGGTCACAAAAACCAGCTGGCGTCAAAAAGGGCAGGCTTCTGGCCTGTCCTTTTTGACCCAAAACATCACTTCAATTCAAAATTAAAATTCTGCTGGGATCCTTCCACCTCTGTCCATTCGGTGCTGCCAGCATCGGGGTGTCTGGCCCGGAGCTTCTGTTTTCCAGCAGGCAGGGGCAGGTAATAGCTGCCATCCTCCAGGGTGAGCGCATGGAAAAGGGTGTTTTCTCCTTCGAGAGCCACCAGCGCATTGGCGACGGGCTGACCATTTCTGGTGACTTTGCCGGTCAGGACAAACGGTGGAACCGGAGACACAATGAAATTGTAAACCCCCTGCACATCAGCGTTTTCTGCTCTGGCCACCACAGAGCGGTCTGGCTCTCCAAACCCTTCGTATCCCGAGTTCTGCGCCCTGGGGTTCAGGTTGCCGTACTTGAATTTCAGCAGGGTGTTTTTGGGCACGCTGATGCTGGTTTTCCAGAAGCCGGGGTGCTCGGGGTCTGGTTGCATGGGATAGGTGACCTGTGATCCGGTGTCAAAACGCCTGAGTTCAATGGGACCATTGCCCTGTGAACGGGCATCCACAGTGAAGTTCATTTTGACCAGTGCGCTGGCCCCTCCCGCTTTGGCAAGGGCAATGCAGGGGTTTTCCGGGGCAGCGTATGGGTTGCTTCCTCTTTCTGCGGTCAGGATGTAGAAAGAGCGGGCAGGCAGGGAGCCCACCAGGTTGCCATCTGCATTCAGGCTGACAGACAGGGCTTTCCCGGTCAGTTCGCTGAGGGGTGCGCTGGCTGCAAAAGTCTTGGAGAGTTCCAGAGGCAATGCACTCAGGTCAATGGGGCTGTCCCCGTTGTTCATCACCACCACCAGCGGAGGCTGTCCCAGTTGCGAGCGTTTGAAAGCAAAGATGTTGGTGTCACCGTAGGGCCTGCACACCTCTGCATACTTGCCGTTTCTGAGGGCCGGGGTGCTGGCCCTGATCTGGTTGAGGGTCATCAGGCGTTTGCTGATGGGGGCATCCTGGGCTCCGGTGAAGTTCATGTCTTCCCGGTTGCTGCGGCCCAGCGGATAATTGTAGGGATCACCCTCTCCGGGAGAGGCCAGTTCGGTGCCGTAGTAGACCACAGGGGTGCCCCGTAGGGTGTAAATCAGGCTGAGGGCCAGATCCAGCCGTTCTACAGCTGCAGTTCCAGTCACGCCACGCTCTGCTGCCTCTGAGATGAAGCGTTTGACATCGTGGTTGTCGATGAAGGTGCTGAGCCTTCTGGCATCTGGGTAAACGCTGTCCTGGGCCAGCACCTCTGCCACTTTTGTGGCATCTCCCCCACCAGAAATGCTGTCTTTGATGGCCCCATACAGTCCAAAGTCAAAGACAGAAGGAGAACCCATGTTCAGAAATTTGGAGAGGAACACCGGGTTGCCATCGAAGACCTCACCCACCGTCCAGACTTTTGCTGGGTCTGCAGGTCCACCCTCAGCAAAGAACTGCGGCCAGTACGCATCGCTGGAGTGCTTCATGGTGTCCATACGGATGCCATCAATGCCCACCTCCTTGACCCAGTAAGACACCGCATCATTGAGCAGTTTCTGCACTTCTGGAAGCTCTTGCTTGAGGTCCGGGAGTCCAGCCAGGGCGCAATCCTGATCTTTGTTGCTGCTGGCATTGCAATCTGCCTGGGTGTGGAAGTATTCCGGATGCGTTTCTGAAAGGGTGGCCCCGTAGCCCAGGTGGTTGACCACCATGTCCTGCACCACCTTCAGGCCATTCTCGTGCGCCACTTTCACCAGTTCTTTCAGGTCTTCCAGGGTGCCCAGATGGGGGTCCACTTTGAAGTAATCCTCGGCCCAGTAACCGTGGTACCCTGCGAATTCTGTTCCAGCATTGGGTCCACCTGTCACGGGTACAGGTGGGGTCTGCAGGTACACCGGAGTGATCCAGATGGCCGAGAAGCCCAGCTTCTGGAAATAGCCTTCTTTGATCTTCTGGGTGACGCCTTTGAAGTCTCCCCCATGCCAGTTGAGGGGCTGCTGGGAATTGGCTCCCAGATCGTTGCTGGTGTCTCCGTTGGCAAAGCGGTCTGTGAGCAGGAAGTAAATCCGGTCGTTGCTGAAATCTGGGGTCTGGGCAAGAGCAAAGCTGGATAAGAGTCCAAGGCTGAGCAGCCAGGTTTTCAATTGTCGCATGGAAAAAGTATAAGGGAAATTTGGAAGCGATACCAACAGAGAAGCAGAAGGGTTCCTGCTGTCCTTTCCAGAATTCCCTCTGCCGTCACACATCCCCGCAAACCCAGCCTTTATGCTCAGGTACATGCCGACATTACTTGCACTGTATGCCCACCCGGACGACGAAGCTTTCTCAGGGGGTGTTCTGGCCCACTATGCAAAACTTGGGGTGGATGTGCACCTGATCTGCGCCACCCGTGGCGAATCGGGCAAGATCACCGACCCTGAACTGGAACACATCACCGATCTGGGCGCACAACGGGAACAGGAGTTGCGCGATTCCTGCGCTGCCCTGGGCATCCATGAACCCATCTTTCTGGGCTACCACGATTCAGGGCGTTTTGAGCGCACCCAGACCGAGAACGGCTCTGCTTTCATGCACCAGGACATTTTTGAGGTGGAAGCAAAACTCAGGCCTTACATTGAGTCCCTCAACCCTGACGTGCTGCTGACCTTTGACCCCCACGGTGGCTACGGGCACATTGACCATCTGGTGATTCACCGGGCAGTGACTGCACTGTTTTATTCTTCTGGCACCCCCAAACGCCTGTTCTACAACGTTCTGCCGGTGTCCTTTGCCGAGCGCATGGCCCAGACCGGCATCAACCAGAACCTGGACCCAAAAGTGTATGGCGTGAGTGATGCGACCATTGCCGTGAAACTCGATGTCAGTGCTGTCATAGAGCAGAAACAGGCTTCCATGAAAGCCCACCGCAGCCAGATGGGGGCCAACTCCCGCTTTGCCAAGATGCCCCCGGAGTACCTGGAGCAAATGCAGGAAAGCATGAAAACCGAGTATTTCGCTGTGGGTGGCACCCGCACCCCCATTCCCAGCTTTCCCCTCAAAGGTTTCTTTGATGGCCTGGGGTTTGATTTCGACTGAACATCTGGCTTTGCCGAATCTGACCCTCTCTGACCACCTTCTTGCTTTGCAGGAAGGTTTTTTGTGGCCTTCATCTGGCATGAAGCGCTCCTGCTGCATTCTCATGTTTTGAACTGACACAATGGTGGCATGAGACACATGTTGATGGTGGGTGCACTGCTTTTGAGCCCCTTGGCTTTTGCACAGGACCCCACCGAAGGGGAATGGACCCTTTTGATTTCGGGCAATTTTGGCAAGTTTCAGGAACTGGTGCCTGCACCCACCCTGAAAATCCAGGGCAAACAGCTTTCAGGATTTTCCGGTTGCAACCGCTATTCGGGCAGCCTCAGCCTGAAGAGCAACAGCATCAAACTGGGGCAACTGGTCAGCACCAAAATGGCCTGTGAAACCCGGCCCCAGAAAACCGAGCAGGTCTTCATGAAATCCCTGCAAGGGGCTGTGCGCTATCAGATCAACAACAACACCCTGATCCTCTACACCAAGGGTTCGGGGATGATGGTGTTCACCCGCAATCCTGAACAGAAAATGGAAGCCAAAGCTGCTCCTGCAGGAGGGCTCCCCAAAACCGAAAACAAAATTGAAGCCAAGAACCTGAAACCTGAAGCCCTGGTGCAACCCGCCGACACCCAGGTGCTGTTCGTTGCCCCCAAAAAGGTGGATTGCACTGGAGCTGCACCCATGAAATGCCTGCAGGTGCGTTCTCCTGACAAGAAAGACTGGGAGTTCTTTTACAGTGGCATCGAGGGTTTCAATTACGAGGAAGGCTTCAACTACAAGATCCGCATCCGAACCGAAGATGTGAAAAACCCTCCAGCAGATGCCAGCAGCAAACGCTACATTCTGGTCGAGGTGCTGGAAAAAACCCCTGCAAAATGAGGCCCGCCCGACACACCATCAACCCAGCCATCTGCCATTGCTGGTGGTTTTTGCCTGTGACGCTGTATGAAAAGCCCTGAATAGTGTACAGATGACACCCATTCACAGCTTTTCATGTCCATAATGGGGCCATGGAATTACACACCATCTCCAACGGCCAGTTGCGCCTGCAAGTCCATGAACGCCTCGGAGCCAGCATTGCCGCTTTCCAGTTCCGCATTGGGGGAACCTGGCACCCCATCATGCGTGAAGCTGCAGATGAAGCCCTGAGTGGCAACATTTCCAGCCCACTGAGCAGCTACACCCTGGTGCCTTTCTCCAACCGCATTCCAGATGGAAAGTTCACCTTCAAGGGCAAAGCTTACCAGCTGATGACCAACACCAAACAGCACACCACCATTCACGGTGATGTGCGCAACCGCCCGCACCGTCTGCAGGAAGCCACCTCCAGCAAACTGGTGTTCTCTTTTGATTCCAGAGACCATGAAGACCTTGAGGCCTTCAATTACCCTTTTCCCCTGATCCTGAAAACCACTTTTGAGATCGAAGGCAACACCCTGACCCAGACCCTGAACATCCACAATGTGGGTGAAGAGGAAATGCCCATCGGCTTTGGCATTCACCCTTATTTTGTGCGCTCTTTTGCAGGTTCTGGAGATGCTGTACTGCAATTCAAGGTGGATGGAGTTTACCAGACCGACAGCAGCAACATCCCCACCGAAGGCAAACACCCCCTGCCTGCAGATCTGGATTTCAGTGAAGGAAAAGCCATTGGAGACCGCCAGTTTGACACGGTATTTGGTGGTTTTGATGGCAACCTGCAAATCCAGTATCCGGAAACCCCCTACAGCCTTTCCATCCAGGCAGATCCGGTGTTCCAGCATTTGATTGTCTTCACTGCACCAGACGGCACCCTGGCCCTGGAGCCTGTCACCAACTGCACCAATGCTTTCAACCTGCATGAACAGGGGGTACAGGGCACGGGATTCCTGAGTGTGAAAGCCGGAGCGAGCATCTCGGGCAGCATCCGTTTCACGCTCAAGAGCTGAAAATCCTTTTCACCTCTGCACTTTCCATCCTGTTCCACACCTGCCCTGAAGCAGGTGTTTTTGTGATCCAGGAAAACACCTACACATTCATGACCAACTGGTCACAAAACTTCAGGGCAACTTCATCTATCCTGAAACAAATTCCTTTGCAGGAGGTTTTAAAGTTCCTTCTGGTTTTGTTGTGGTTTCATATCGATAATTCGCCCAAATCCATCTTTCAGTTCATTGTGAGGACATTCAATGAAAAAACACCTGCCCATCTTGCTGGTGCCTTTGCTGGCATCTTGTGGTTTTGACTTGCCCAGAACCGATCCCAATGCCTGGCTGGCCTTCAATCAGGACTTCAAGAACCTCTCTTACAACCAGGACCGCACTCCTGCCCAGCGTTTCTTTGATGTGCACTTCCAGGAAACCGCAGAGGTGCACCTGAGCACCGATGCTGCCACCCTGAACAATCAGAACATCACTCTGGTGGACCTCGCAGACCAGTCGGTCATTCCTCTGAACATCACCCTGGAGGAGCACCAGGATCCGCTCTGGGGGGTCATGGGCAGGTATGCGCTCATCAAATCCAGCACCGTGCTGAAATACAACCACAGCTACCGTTTAAAAGCAGGCATGGGCATCAAAACCGAAGATGGACACGGCATGCTCAAGGAAGAAAGTTATGACTTTCAGACGGAGAAAGAGCCCCTGATGCTGGCCATGACTGGCGAGGCTTTTGAAGCTGAAGACCGGACCTATCATGTGCAGGTCAAAAACACCAGTGCCTTTGCAAGCGCTGGATTGATCTTCAAGAAAGAATGTTTTGAACCTTCTTTCAGGGAATACCATGCTTACCTGTCCGCTTTGCCTGCAGGCGCATCCGTCACAATTCCCCTGAAATTGATTGGTGGAGATGCTGGTGAAAAAACACCTCCCAGCGCATGCAAACCTCTTCAGGCCTACGATTACCTTGCCGAACGTGAAATTCAGGTGCAACCATGAAAAAAATCTTTCTGTTTCTGCCCTTGCTGCTCGTGGCCTGCAACCGCACCCCACGGCCCTACGATGCCAACATCATTCCTTCAACAGTGATTTTTGCTTCTCAACAGGACCTGTACAACAACGATGCTCTGAGAAGGGTGGTGGTGAATGACCGCCAGACCATCACCCTGAAAATCGACATTCCCTCCAGAATCAATTCCAGCAACCTGTCTCAAAAGTTCAGCCTGGATTATGGCGACAAAAAGCACATCCCTTTGAAAGTCACCCACCAGGAATACCTTTCTGCCACGGACAACCAGATTCACACCCTGATCACCCTGCAGAACACCCAGCCTCTGAATTTTGCAGAAGGCGAATCCAGCAGCGAATTTCATCTGGGTTCTGTGGCCACCTCTGACGGCAAGAAGCAGACCCTGGAGTCCACATTTGACCTGGACCTGAGAATGGCCGAAGTGGTTCTACAGGGGAAAAACCTGCAGTTGTCTGATGCAGGCGATGCCCAGGAGCTCTGGGCCACCGTGGTAAATCCCACCAGTGAAACGGTGCCTGCTTTCATCGTGCGGGGCAGTTGCCAGGAAGAGGCCAGCATGGCCACTTTCTATCAGGCCATTGAAGCCCTGCCTGCCAAGGGTTCTGTGCAGGTGAAGCTGAAATTCCGCAATGGGGTCAAAAACCTGAGCAGCACAGCAGACTGCAACATCTGGGGCAGCCGTTCTGGTGATGCCATCGCCATTGAGTGAAGCTTTTGCTGAACCCTTGCACTTTTGAAAATCCCATAAACTGACCCTAGACTTTTCAAATGTAAACTTTATTCACAATTTATTTGACATTTGATAATTTTTAGGGTACATTGTTTTTCACTTATGAGTCAGGAGTTCCGCAACCAGGAGTACAAAGCCTACATTCCCGCAGACCGGTGGTTCATCATCGATTCCACCCTGCGGGAAGGTGAACAATTTGCCCGCGCCAGCTTTTCCAGCGACGACAAAATCGAAGTGGCCCAGGCCCTGGACGCTTTCGGTGTGGAATTCATCGAAGTGACCACCCCCATGGTCAATGAACAGGCCGCAAAAGACGCAGTGCGTCTGGTCAATCTGGGCCTGAACGCCAAGATCATCACCCACGTGCGCTGCGCCATGGAAGACGCCAGACGGGCCATTGACACCGGGGTGCACGGGCTGGATTTGCTGTTCGGGACCTCCAGCTACCTGCGTGAATTCTCCCACGGCAAGAGCATCGAGCAGATCATCGATCAGGCCAGAGAGGTCATTCAATACGTCAAATCCCAGGGTGTGCAGGTGCGTTTCTCTGCCGAGGACACCTTCAGAAGCGAAGAAGAAGACCTGCTGAAAGTCTATCAGGCCGTGGACGAGATCGGTGTGAACCGGGTCGGACTGGCAGACACCGTGGGCGTGGCCACCCCCAGACAGGTGTACTCCCTGGTGCGTGAAGTGCGCAAAGCCGTGAAGTGCGACATCGAATTCCACGGTCACAACGACACCGGATGCGCCATCTCCAACGCCTACGAAGCTGTGGAGGCCGGAGCCACCCACATCGACACCACCATTCTGGGCATCGGGGAAAGAAACGGCATCACCCCCATGGGCGGATTTCTGGCCCGCATGTTCACCTTTGACCCCCAGGGCCTGATGGACAAGTACAACCTGGAAATGCTGCCCCAGCTGGACAACATGATTGCCCGCATGGTCGGTCTGCCCATTCCCTGGAACAACTACCTGACCGGGGAATTCGCCTACAACCACAAGGCAGGCATGCACCTGAAAGCCATCTACCTGAACCCCGGTGCCTACGAAGCCATTCCTCCCGAAGTCTTCGGGGTGGGCCGCCGCATTCAGGCCGGCAGCAAACTGACCGGCAAGCACGCCATTGCCTTCAAAGCCCGCGAACTGGGACTGCACTTCGGGGAGCACCAGCTGCGTGACATCACCGACCACATCAAGGCCCTCGCAGACAGTGGCGACCTCGATGACGAGCACATCGCAGACATCCTGAAAAGCTGGGTTCTGGCTTAAAGGTTTGCTTTTCCCGACGGCCATCAGTGCGCAAAACACCCGCAGCTGATGGCCGCTTGCTGAAAACCCTGGCCCCCTTTTGAGAGGAAACCATGCCCCAGACTTACATTTACACCGTTTACAGCGATTACCCCAGTGCCACAGGCGGGAAAGTCATTGCTGTGTGCGAGGAGGCCCAGGAAACAGATTTCCAGGCCATTGCAAAGCAAAATGCCGTCCAGTACGGAGCTCCCATCACGGCTTTCATCACTGAATATGGGCAAGACCATGTGGACCTGCGTTTTTTCAATGCCCAGAAGGAAAAAGGTGACTCTGACTCTGGAGCCATTGTGGCCCTGGCCCACCTGCGGGAACGGGGTGAGGTGGCAGAAAACGTGCAGTTGAACATGCAGGAAGTGATGCAGGCCAGACTTCAAAAAGGCATGTACCACATCCTGCAGGGAAATGCAAAAGCCTGGGAAGTGCATGCCGATCTGGACCACGTGTGCGAGGCTTTGCAGATTGACCGCTCGGATCTGGACCAGAGGTACCCCATTCTGGCCGCAAGCACCAGCAGGCCCAATCTGGTGGTTCCTCTGACCGCTGAGGGCCTGAGGAGCGCCAAACCCAACCTGGAACTGGTCACAGACCTCAACCATGCCACGGGCACCAGAGGCCTGATTTTTGTGTGCCTGGAGGGAGAAATCAGCTTCAGGTACACCGCTCCACTGAAGAACATTGTGGAAGACAACGCCGCGAGCAACACTTATGCAACCCTCTGCGGATACTTATCTAAAGTGGGTATGCTGGAAGATGGAGCGCAGCGCCTGAGCGTCACACAAGCCGTTCACATCAAAAAACCCTCCAGACTCAGTGCAAGCTTCACCGTTCAGAACGGCGAGGCAAAAGACATCTGGGTGGGCGGACTGGTCACCCGGCAGGAAGTGCTGGACCTGACCACCGATGAAGAAGAGGAGTGAGGAAAGAAAACCATGAAACCCCAGACCATGGCTGAAAAAATCCTCTCGCAACGCAGCGGCAAGACCGTGTATGCGGGAGACCTCGCAGTTGTCGAGGTGGATGAAGTGATGATCGTGGATTCCATTGCCGAATCCGTGATCAAAGTGCTGGACCGCGACCTGGAAACCACCCCCAAATTTCCTGAACGGGTGTCCATCGTGATTGACCATGTGGCTCCTGCCAGCAGTGTGAATGTGGCCAAAAGCCATCAGGTGGCCCGTGAATACGCAGCCCGCACCGGAGTGAAGCTCTTTGATGTGGGGCGTGGCATCTGCCACCAGGTCCTGATGGAAGAAGGTCTGGCCTTCCCCGGAGCCATTGTGCTGGGAAGCGACAGCCACAGCACCACTTACGGCGCAGTTGCAGCTTTTGGAACCGGGATGGGTGCAACGGACATCGCTCTGGCTGCGGCCAGTGGCAAAACCTGGCTGAAAGTCCCCGAGTCTGTGAAAGTCACCCTGACCGGAGAATTAAACTCTGGAGTCACAGCCAAAGATGTGGCCCTGGAAATGATCCGCGTGCTGACCGCAGACGGCGGCACCTACATGAGCATCGAAATCCACGCTGGAGACCGCTTCACCAGAGGTGAACGCATGACCCTGGCCAACCTCTGCGTGGAAGCAGGGGCAAAAGCTGGTCTGGTGGTTCCTGGCGGCGAAATCCTCACCGATTATGGTTACACCATTCCTGAGTGGGTCTACCCAGACGAGGGCGCACGCTACGTCACGGACATCACCATCGACCTGAGTGCCCTGACCCCCCGCATGAGCGTCCCGAGCTACGTGGACAACGTGGAAGAAGTGACCACCCTGCGTGGCACAAAGGTGGACCAGGTGTTCATCGGAACCTGCACCAACGGGCGTCTGGAAGACCTGCATGCAGCAGCCAACATCCTGAAGGGGCGCAAAGTGGCCCCTGGTATTCGCCTTCTGGTGATCCCTGCCAGCAGTGAAGTGCTGGAACAGGCCACCGCAGATGGAACCCTGCTGACCCTGATCCGCTCTGGCGCAACTTTGAGCACTCCAGGCTGTGGTCCCTGCATGGGCCGCCACCAGGGCGTGCTGGCTCCCGGGGAAGTCTGCGTGAGCACTTCAAACCGCAACTTCATCGGACGCATGGGAGACAAGGACGCCAAGATTTATCTGGCCTCCCCTGCAGTTGCTGCGGCCACTGCGGTGATGGGCGTGATTTCTTTGCCTGAGGATCTGCCGGTGATGGCTTAAACAGGACTGGAAAAACATGACCACCATTGCAACTGTCTTCTTTCAAAAAGATTCTGAGATTGATCTTCAGGTTCTTGAGGAGCGGTTGCAATCCTCCGCGTTCTTCAAGTCCTGTCTCATCACCAGACAGGAACAAAACTTCCAGATTCTGCTGCCCGAAACTGTTCTGTATATTGGTCATGTTACCGATCCATATGTTGCAGAGGAAGCAGAAGAAATTGCCGAATGGTTTAAGAGCAAATTGAGCCCAGAACAATACAATCTGGTTTTTCACAGCAATCATCGTGTTGAAATTGCCATTGAAGATGAGATGGTGATGGACTGTTTCAATGAATGGCTGGTTTGTGCAGAGATCGTGAGTGAACTGGCACCCTCTGTGGCCCTTCAAGTGCACATCAATGAAGTGTTGTGGACTCCAGCCATGTTACAAGGAGGTCAGCATGTCTGAGGATCTGAACTTGAATCAGGGCTTTGCCTTCAAATGCCCTGCCTGCGGCGAAGAGGTCGAAGTCCCTGACCCCACCAAGAAACGCGTCGAATGCCCTGGATGTGGGGTCACCTGGAACCTGGATGACCTGATGGGCTGGTTCACAGAAGAGGAGTAAATGATGTCCAGAATCTGGAAATTTGGAGATTCCATCAACACCGACGACATCCTGCCCGGAAAGTATGCCCCTTTCATGGTCGGAGAGGATGTCTTTCACAAGTACGCCTTCTCACACTTCCGTCCCGAGTTTGCCGGACAGGTGAAGCCCGGTGACCTGCTGGTCGGAGGCCGCAACTGGGGTCTGGGGTCCAGCCGTGAGTATGCTCCCATGGCCCTCAAGAAACTGCAGATTGGTGGGATCATTGCGCACAGCTTTGCTCGCATTCACTACCGCAACCTGCTGAATCTGGGGATTCCTGCCTTCGAGGCCCCTGAGATTGCGGATGCCCTGCAAGACGGCGACGAAGTGACCCTGGATCTGGCCACCGGAGTGCTCACCCGCAACGGTGAAGTGTTCCAGTTGCCCCCACCGCCCGCTTTCCTGACCGAAGCCCTGAAAGAGGGCAGCATTCTGGCGTACTACCGCAAGTACCAGAAGTTCCCCGGCGAAGAATAAGGGTTAAGATGAACGGGATGCATCAAGCTTACTGCGAAGCCTGTGGCGAAGAACTCCTGTTCACCGATCAAGACCTGAAGGAATTTCAGGACGGGGACATCATCACCTGCGACTGCTGTCACACCGACCTGGAAATCGTGAAGACCGATGATGGTCTGGAACTGCACCGTCACGTCTGGATGACCACCTGCCCCAAATGCAGCGGGGAATTCGAATTGACCGACGAGATGCTGAACAAAAGCCTAGCCCAATGTCCCCACTGTCAGTACAGGTTTGCACTAGAGTGGGATGAGTAAAAGAGCGTTCTCAGGCCCTGTGTGGGCATAAAGGAGTGAAAACATGGCAGCAACCAACTTTGAGTGCCCCGAATGCGGCGCAAGCATCGAACTGAACAGCCCCGAACTTGGCGAACTGGTCGTCTGTGACGAGTGCGGAGCCGAACTGGAAGTGACCAGCCTCGATCCCGCCACCCTCAGCCTTGCTCCCCAGGAAGCCGAAGACTGGGGCGAGTAAGACCCACCTGCTGCATTCATGGTCTGGTGTGAACCTTTTTGTGAACCCTTGCAAATTGGCCCTATCCATCAAATGAAAATGGATCTTTCACATCAGACCACCCTGGGGCAAAATAAAAGCACCTGAGGGTAAGGAGCTGATCCTGATGAATGCAGAGTGCCCCGATTGTGGAAGTGTTCTCGATCTGAATGGTTTTGAAACCGGAGAACTCATCACGTGTAGCGACTGCGCTTTAGAGCTGGAAGTGACCCACATCAATCCGCCTAAACTTGCAGTTGCGCCCCAGATTGAAGAAGACTTCGGAGAATAAATCAGGCTGCAGATCACCAGCAGATCACAAGACGCTTCACACAGAAGAACATCCTGTCCACTTCCCCCGAGGCGCAACAAGACTTCGGGGTTTTGTTCTGAATGCTGAACCCAAAGCCCAGTTTTGAGAGGAAAAAATGGCCGATTTCGCAATCATCTACGACCGTGTGCGCCCCGACGAGAAAATGCTTTTTGATGCCCTGGATGAACTGGGCATAGAGTACGACAAGGTGTACGCACCCCAGTTGAAACTCACTTTCGGTGAAGGACAGGTGCCCTGGAAAGCCGCCATTGAACGCTGTGTGAGCCAGTCCAGAGGCCACGCCATCACCCGTGCCCTGGAAGGCTTCGGGGTGAAGGTGGTCAATCCCAGCCACGTGATCGAAATGTGCGGCGACAAACTCGCCACCAACGCACGTCTGGCCGCTGCAGGCATCCCCACCCCCAGAACTGGAGTGGCTTTCACTGCAGAGAGCGCCCTGGAACTCATCGAGGAATTCGGCTACCCCGTGGTGATGAAACCCACCGTGGGAAGCTGGGGCCGCATGGTCTCCAAGATCAACGACCGGGACGCTGCAGAGGCCATCATTGAGCACAAGGAAGTGCTTGGAGGCTACCAGCACCAGATTTTCTACATCCAGGAACTGGTCAAGAAGCCCGAACGTGACATCCGCGCCTTCGTGATTGGCGACCAGTGCATCGGGGCCATCTACCGCTCCAGCGAACACTGGATCACCAACACCGCCCGTGGTGGCAAGGCCTCCAAATGCGAAGTCACCCCCGAGCTGAACGATCTGGCCGTGCGTGCTGCCAAAGCCGTTGAGGGCGAAATCGTCGCCATTGACCTCGTGGAAGATCCCGAACGTGGCCTGCTGGTCATCGAGATCAACCACACCATGGAATTCAAGAACAGCGTGTCCACCACTGGCGTGAACATCCCCAGACTGATGGCCGAATACACGCTGCAGTACACCAAGTAAGGACAATGTAGGGGCGCAGCGTGCTGCGCCCTCTCCAAAGGACGGCCCCCATGCTGGACCCGAGACTGATCAAAAACATGCGCCTGTTTTCCTCCAGAGAGGATCTGGAGCTGTACCTGGATTTTGTCGGGGAACTGCTGAACAGACTGGAGCTTGAAAACAGCGATCCCAGGTTTCATGTCAATCCAGTGTCAGGAAACTCTTTTTCTTTGCCTTTCACCATCAACAACCGCTACATCTGCAGGATGGTCAAAAAGTCTGGTCTTTATGGGGTCCAGACCCTGCATGCAGGGCTGGATTTCATTCAGGACTGGGAGGTGCTGGCCCGGCCCAGCAAATGGGCTTTTGCACAGAGGAACCATGACCTGCCTGACTGCCCTCCCAGAATGATGTTTTACCCCATGCCCCTGTTCAGGGACCATCAAAACCAGATTGTGGAGCAACTCATTACCATCAGCAAACGTGAACTGGCGGTGGCCAGAGCAACCCCCATGCGAAAAGTGCACAGTTCAGACGTTTATCTGCTGATGACCGATCCAGATTTCAGAGAAGACATCCTCTCTGGAATGGAGTGGACTTCAAGCACAGCACCACCACAAACACGAAAACAAAAACGTCTTTCTGACGTTTCACAATGAAGAACTGCACTCCAAGGAGCAAAAAATGAGCAAACTGAAAGTTGGAATTGTCGGCGGGTCCGGTTACGCAGGGGGCGAGTTCCTGCGTCTGGCCCTGAACCACCCGAACCTTGAAATCACCCAGGTCACCAGTGAGCGCAACGCTGGGGATCCCATCACCTTCGTGCACCCCAATCTGCGTGGACGCACCAATTTGAAATTCCGCCGCATGGCCGATCTGGAACCTGTGGATGTTCTGGTGCTGGCCTTGCCCCACGGTAATGCCGCCAAGCGTTTCAGCCAGTTTGCCGGTCTGGCAGACACCATCATTGACCTGTCTGCAGATTTTCGCATCAAGGACCTGGACCTCTACAAGAAGTACTACAACGAGGACCACCCCGCCCCTGAACTGGTGGACCAGTGGGTTTACGGCAACCCTGAACTCCACCGCGAAGAACTGAAGGGTGCAAAACGCATTGCTTGCGCGGGTTGCTTTGCCACCAGTGCCATTCTGGCCCTTTATCCCCTGCTGAAACTGGGCGTGCCCCAGCCCAAAGACATCATCGTGACGGGTCTGGTGGGTTCCAGCGCTGCAGGGGCCAGCGCCAGCGCTGCCAGCCATCACCCCGAGCGGGACAACAGCTACCGCGTGTACGCCGCCACCGGGCACCGCCACTACGCCGAGCTGCACCAGGAGCTTCCCGGCAACTTCCCCATCCACCTGACCGCCATTGCTGGTCCTCACGTGCGTGGCATCCTGACCACCGCCCAGTTGTGGATTCCCGATGGTTACAGCGAACGTGACGTGTGGGGCGCTTTCCGTGAAGTGTACGGCAGCGAGCCCTTCATCCGCATTGTGAAGGTGCGCAAGGGCATCCACCGTTACCCCGATCCCAAGCTGGTGTCTGGCACCAACTACTGCGACATCGGCTTCGAGGTGGACCAGGAGTCGGGCCGCGTGGTGGTCATGAGCGCCATCGACAACCTGGTGAAAGGCACCGCAGGTCATGCCATCCAGTCCCTGAACATTGCCCAGGGCTGGGAGGAAACGCTGGGGCTGGAGTTTGCGGGGCTGCATCCTTAAATTTGCTTCGGCCAGATCCCCCTGCCTTTCGCATTCGCTCAAGGCTGTCCCCCTTAACGAAGGGGGATTTTTCTCGTCCTACACCAATCCCCCTTCGTTAAGGGGGACAGTGCCAAGCGCAGCGGGGCACAGGAGGATCTTGGTTTCCAGCTCCAAAACCAAAATCAGCCACATCAGTTAAGCACGTTTGCAATCGCAAGGATGCTTTTTCTCTGGTAGATTTGCGGGATGGATGAATCTGCTGGAGAAGATTTGGTGGGGAAATGGGTGACGTGTTTACAAGTTGGCAATTATTCTCAGGCTTTAACCAAAGGGAAAAAATATCAGGTTGTAAAAAGCAAGCCAGAAAAAAATCAGATTCGCATTCAGGGCGACAACACCCGTCATCGCTGGTATTCAACATGGTACTTTGACCTCTCTGGTGGAGAGGTTGTTTTGCTGGAAAGCATTCTTCTGGACGATCCCATTCATGATCCAGAATGCGATTCCATCGAAGTGACCCTGAATTTCTCTGATGGCACCCAGCGCTGGTGCATCTGTGCCACCCCCTCGTATTTTCAGCGTTACATCACTCAGGGGGTTCAGCCCAAAGACAAAGAGCATGAGGGTTTTCAATGGACAGTTCTGCAGTTTTTTGGTTCCTCCCTGACCACAAAGAGCGGCAAGGGATTCATGGCCTTCAACATTCCCCATCTGGTGATGTTCTCAGAGCTTTCCGAAGACACCATCTGGACAGCCATGAAACACATGGACGACCAGGGTGAGCTTGAGGCCTCTTCGGTTGCTTATGGTCCTGCACGTCCAGAAAATGATTTTGAGGATGAATAAAAAGTCCTTGCCACTTTGACAAGGATTTTTCTGGTGCTGGACAAAATTCTGCTGTGAACTTTTCCCTTGTCAGCCCTCAGCCCTGGGCTCTCGGCCCTCGGCAGGCCGCAGGCCCATCTTTACCTCTTGACCATGCGCTTCACAGGTCCCGAGGAACTGCGCACCACCAGTTCGGTGGGCAGCATGATGGGGTCTGCAGGGCGGTTTTCCAGCAAATCCAGCAGGATTTTGGCTGCGGAGTGGCCCACTTCGCGGATGGGTTGTTTGACGGTGGTGAGGGCAGGCCTGAACACCTGGGCGATTTCCAGGTCGTCAAAGCCGGTAACGCTCACGTCGTAAGGGACCCGGAGGCCTGCGTCTTCCAGAGCATAAATGGCTCCCACGGCCATTTCATCGCTGGCAGAGGCAATGGCTGTGAATTCGATGCCTTTTTCCAGGGCCTGCCTGACAGCGCGGTATCCACCCAGTTCACTGAAGCCACCGTCCAGAATCAGGTCGGGGTTTTCTTCGATGTTGTGGGCAGAGAGGGTCTGGTGGTAGGCCTCCAGTCGGTCAAAGGTGGTCTGTCCGATGGGGCTTCCAGTCAGGTGGGCAATGCGGGTGTGGCCCAGTTTCACAAGGTGCATCACGGCGCTTTGCATGCCCTTGAAGTTGTCGATGTCCACCCAGGGGATGTCCTGCTCGGTCAGGCGTCCGATCACCACGTGGGGGATGCCTTTTTCTTTCAGCTGTTCCAGACGGGTGTCGTGCAGCCGCAAACCTGGAAAGATGAACGCCTGCACTTTGCTGGGATCTGCCTGGGAAGGTTCGATGACCCGTGCGGTGTATCCGTGCTGCATCAGGACTTCCTGAATGGCGTCCATGATGATGGCGTAGTACGGGCTGTTGGATGCATGGCTGGAAAAAGGGGCCACGGCAATCAGGCCACGTGTGCCTCTGGCCAGTTTGCGGGCTCCAGCATCTGGAACATATCCGAGTTGCCGGACCACTTCCAGCACCTGTTTGCGGGTCTGGTCGTTGACGTCCGCGCGGTTGTTGAGCACGCGGGAAACCGTTCCAATGGAGACGCCAGCAATGCGGGCCACTTCGTTGATGGTGATTTTGCTCATGACGGTGCACCTTTCTGGTACAGGGAACCTGTGGCCATCTGCAGGCATGCGAAAAACGTTTACGTTTACGCTGGGATTGTGCCGTTTTTGCGCCCTTGTTGTGACTGCTTTCATTATAGGGCCTGAAGGTATTTTCGTGCAGTGTTGGCGTTTTTTTGCCGTTGATCCATTTTGATGGCTTCAGGCAGGGCTGTCATCGGTGAACACACCTGCCGTAAGTTGTGCACGATTTACGAAATTTTACGGTGCTTTTTCAGCAACAGGCAGAAATGGTTGCTTCAGAAATGAGTGACTGTCAGCGTCCAGACCAAAACCAGAATTTCTGTACACGATCTGTACATGATCTGACATTCACAAACCGTTACAATTGAAAGACCTTCATGGAAAGACGAACCAAACATCTTGTGGTACTCTCTGGCGCTGGCATCTCGGCTGAAAGTGGACTGTCCACCTTTCGGGATTTCAATGGGTTGTGGCATCAATACCGCATCGAGGAAGTGGCCTCCATTGAAGCCTGGAACCAGCACCCCCGTCTGGTGCTGGATTTCTACAACGAACGTCGCAAACAGGCCATCACGGCCAGCCCCAATGCAGGCCATCAGGCCCTGGCCCTTCTGGAGCAGCATTATCAGGTCACCATCATCACCCAGAACGTGGACAACCTGCACGAGCAGGCGGGTTCCAGTTCAGTGGTGCATTTGCATGGGGAGCTGTTCAAGGCAAGGTCCACCCAGGATCCTGAGCTGGTGTACCAGCTGGAGGGACCGGAACTCAACTGGGGCGACACCTGCGAACTGGGATCTCAACTCAGACCGCACATCGTGTGGTTTGGAGAGGAGGTGCCTCACTTCAAACGGGCGGCCCATCTGGTGCGTTCTGCAGACATCTTCATTGTGGTGGGCACTTCGCTGGCGGTTTATCCTGCCTCTTCCCTGCTGAATTACCTGCCCGAAGACACCCCCAAGTACATCATCGATCCCAGAAGGCCCACGTTGCCCCGCATTTCCAATGTGTCTTTCATTCAGGCGGTGGCCAGTCGGGGGTTGCCCCAACTTGCCCAGGAGCTGATTGCCCTGCAAAACCTGACCCATCAAGGATGATGCTGATCCGATGATGCAGGCACTGCGTTTTGCATTGCTGTGTGCTGTTCTGGGTGCATT
Organism: Deinococcus roseus; assembly: GCF_014646895.1. Classification (NCBI taxonomy): domain Bacteria; kingdom Thermotogati; phylum Deinococcota; class Deinococci; order Deinococcales; family Deinococcaceae; genus Deinococcus; species Deinococcus roseus. The sequence continues at coordinate 57,562 of NZ_BMOD01000022.1, read as the reverse complement.
TGCTGCCTGGCTGGGCATGATGTGGTTTCCCACGCAGGCTGGTTTCATTGCTTCCCGTTCAGCAAGGCAACTTGTCCTCTGGACTGCAGCAGCGGTGCCTGGCCTGCTGGGTGGTCTGTGGCACCTCTCAGGAGAACGCAAGAGCAGCCCCCTGGAAGGCATGTTGCTGGCCCTGCTGGGGGTCTTTCTGGTGGGGATGGTTTCCCTGCTGTTCTGGTGGGGTCCACAACCTTACACCCTGCAAACAGGCTGGATGCTGTCCTGGGACATGCTGCAAAAAACCTGGTGGGTTCTTTTGCCTGTGGGTCTGGGCCTGCATTTTCTCAAACGGGTGCTTTAAAGCCTGTGGAGTTTTGTTCAGCAATGCATTGCAGAATCACTTCGCTGAGCACCTGACCGCCCTGGCGAATTTCTGGCAGGGAAAGCCCCCCATACCCGAGCACCAGTCCATTGAGGGGCTGATTCTGGCTGTAATACCGGTCCGGGGCTTCCACCCGCACATTTCTGGCCGCACACCTCTGCTGCACCAGGGCATACGAGACCTGTGCCGGAAGCTGCAAAAAGCCGTGCAAGCCTGCATCAATCCCGATCAATTTGCAATAAGGGATGGTGTCCTTCAGGGCTTCCTTGAGGGCTTGCCTTTTCTGGGCGTACACCTTGCGCATCCCTTTGATGTGGCGGTCCAGCATGCCCCTGCGCAGCATTTCCAGCATGGCCATCTGCAACACATGGGAATGCTGGTAGTCGGTGAGTTGCCTGAGCACCTTCACCCGTTCAATCAGGGCAGGGGCTGCCACCAGATACCCCAGACGCAACGCTGGAGAAAACACCTTGGAGAGCGTGCCAATGTAAGCCACCAGTCCATGCTGGTCCATGGCCGCCAGTGCAGGGAGGGGGGCATCAAAACGGAATTCGCTTTCGTAGTCGTCTTCAATGATCAGGGCATCATGCTGGGCTGCGTATTGCAGCAGGGCTTCCCTTCTGGGGAGGGACATGCGGTACCCCAGAGGAAACTGATGGCTGGGGGTGGTGTAAATCAGCACCGGAGGGTCATGGTCTGGGAGGTCCTGCACCCTGAGGCCGTCCTCATCCACAGAGGCAGGAAGCACCTCGGCCTGATGGTGCCTGAACACCTCTCTGGCCAGGGGAAAACCGGGTTCTTCAAAAGCCACCCGGTCCCCTGCTTCCAGGGTCGCTCTGGAAATCAGGTTGAGGGAATGGATGGTTCCCGAGGTGATCAACACATCCTGGGCGGTGCAGGCAATGCCTCTGGAGCGCCGCACAAACAGGGCCACCTGTTCCCGCAATTCCAGTTCTCCCTGGGCATCCTGGTAATCGGCAGGAAAGCCTGTTTGACCCACCATTTTCCACAGGGCTTTCCAGTCTTCCCGGTTCAGGGCTTCCAGGCTGGGCAAACCGGCCCGGAATTCAAGGGTTCCAGGCTGGATCGGGCGGGTGACAGGCAATTGCAGAGGGGGTTTCTGCATCCAGCGTGGAGCACGCTTGAGGGCAGGCATGCCCGCTGTGCTGGCCTGCACTTCCGGGTTCACAAAGGTGCCTGATCCCTGGCGGGAGACCAGAAGCCCCTCAGCCAGCAGTTCCTCAAAAGCAGCAATCACCGTGTTGCGGGTCACGCCACAGGCTTTTGCCACATCGCGTGTGGAAGGCAACCGGGATCCTGCAGGAAGTCGCCCTTGCAAGATCTGGCGGCGCAGTTGTTCCCGGAGTTGCTGGCCCAGAGGGGTTTTCAGGTGGCGTTGCAGGGAAAGCTGGAGGTCAGAAGACACAGGCTTCATTTTACTGAATCGGGCTGCACCACTCCCCAGCCCACCAGGGGCTGCATGATGCATTCATCAGGGCACTGTTCCATGCCCAGAAATCCACCCACCAGTTGCAAGGGGAGCGTTTCAGCTGCAATTTGCAGCTTGAAATCCACCCTGGAAAGTCCATCTGGAACCTCAGCAGGAGGCAGAGAGCCTCCTGAGTGAAACCCAGGAAAGTCACCTTCCATGCGGTGATTTTTACGGGTGCAGACTTCCTTTCCATCTTTCAGGTAGGGAAAACACCATTTCAGCCAGCCGGTCATTTCCTGACCGCTGTACTGTTCTATGGGCAAATAAATGTCCTGCCAGAACGCCAGAGAGGGTTCTCCCATGGCCGTCAGGATCAATTCATCACAGATGGGAAGCAGGTGCCGGGTCCACCAGTCCAGGTCGTAAAAAGCCATTTGCTGCACCCTGGCCCGGATGTTCTCCCAGTCTTCGACAGTGCCTTCCAGGGTGATGGCTGGGATGCCGCACACAAACATGGCCCGGTAATCGAAATATTCACGCAAACCATCCATCATCACAATCTGACTGGCGGTGCGGGTGATGGGTGTGGTGGTGGAAAAATTGCAGGTGAACAGGCCTGTGGTCTCTGGTCCCACATGCTGCTCTATCTGACTGCACCAGTCCTGCACAGCGTTTTGCCAGTTTGTGGCATCCAGTGCATCATGGATGCCCACCTTCAGGGTTTCTTTGTCCTGGTGCCCCACAAAGAAATCCCGCAGCAGCTCAGCGTTGTTGGCAATGTGCAGGGCAAATCCCTGGGAAAGCATGATCCAGAAAGCATCGGGAGTGATGCGCAAAGGGTAATGCAGACTGTAAGCCGCATGGGTGGCATGAAGCAGAGGATGCCAATGGCTTTGCACAACTTGATGATTGAAATCATGGCTGCAGGACAGCACCTTGTTGAGGTTGCGGGACAGCAGCTGTTTGCGCAAAGACGTGGTGGAGAGTTGCTTGCGGTTCTTCTTTACCTTGTCCACTGAAAAATGCACGGTTCCTGCTGTTGATTTGACCAGTCCTGGCCGTTGTGACATGAAAGATCCCTCGGTTTTCAGGGTAGCAGAATTGGCTTTCTAAGACTTCAGCAAAAAAATTGCAGTCCCGCAGCACCATATCATCCCTGGTGTGCAAATGCCCCTGTCTCGATCACAGCCCTGTTCTTGAGCTTCTTTTAAGGTAAAGGCAATGTGAGCAAGTCTTACGCTCTCGTTTTTTTCAAGGTTCTAAGCTGAACTGGAGGAGGATTTTATGCGTTATGGATGGCTTTTGGGTGCGACTTTGCTGGTGCTGGGGATGGGGTCTTCACTGGCCCTGGAGGGGCTTTTCACCCTGAAGGTAAAGAACTTCTGTGAGAACAGCATGGATGTTTTCATTGATGGGGAGCATGTGGGCAAGGTGGAGCAGGAAGCAGAGTTCCTGATGGTTCCAGGAAGCCATTTGCTCTATGCCAAGAACGATTACCAGTACACCAGTGCTGACCTGATGGCCGATCAGGATTACGACTGGACCCTCTGTGAATGATTGAGGGCATGCCGGAAAACATTTTTTCAAGATAAACTTCATCCTGCACTGTTTTTTCTTTGATTTCAGTTTTGACTTTTCAGGTCACTGCTCTGGCGTTACCCAGGCAGTGACTTTTTGATTGCCAGATCTGAATACAAATTACTTATCATTCGAAAAGTTTATACTTGAAAATCTTTACAGTTGTATGCCATACTGAACCTCATGATCATCGTGAAGGTTGGCGGCTCTTTGGGCATTGATTACGATGCGCTGTGCAGGGACATTGCAGCGCTGTACAAAGCAGGGGAAAAACTCATTCTGGTGCACGGCGGCAGCGCCGAAACCAACCGGGTGGCAGAAGCCCTCGGACATCCTCCCCGTTTCATCACCTCTCCCAGTGGCTACACCAGCCGCTTCACGGACCGGGAAACCATCGAAATCTTCGAGATGGTGTACTGCGGCAAAATGAACAAGGGCATCGTGGAACGCCTGCAACGCCTGGGCGTCAACGCCGTGGGCCTGAGCGGTCTGGATGGCCGGGTTTTTGAAGGCAAACACAAAGACAGCGTGCGCAGCGTGGAAAATGGCAAAGTCAAACTGCTGCGTGGAGACCACACCGGCACCGTCGAGAAGGTCAACACCCACCTGATCGGGTTGCTGCTGGACAACGGATATCTGCCTGTCCTGACCCCTCCTGCCAGCAGTTACGAAGGGGTGGCCATCAACGTGGACGGGGACCGTGCTGCTGCTGCCCTCGCCACCGCCCTGAAAGCCCACACCCTGATGATGCTCTCCAACGTGCCAGGACTGCTGCGCGATTACCCCAACGAGGACAGCCTGATTCCCTTCATTCCCGCCACCGATGTGGAATCCTACATGGGGTTTGCCCAGGACCGCATGAAGAAAAAAGTGCTGGGTGCTGCGGAGGCCGTGGCCGGTGGAGTGGGCCGCGTGATTTTCGGAGATGCCCGCATTGAAAACCCGGTGTCCGCTGCCCTCTCTGGACGCGGCACTGTGGTGGCAGACAAACCCAACGCTGCAGACTGAGTTTTGCTTCTCAAGCAGCATTTCTGCGCAGGATTCCTGAACGGACCTGCGCTTTTTGCGTGCCTTTCATGTTCCTGTGAGCAGAACCGTTTTATCATCAGAACATGCAAACCCTGCCCAAACTTCTGCTGACCTTTGCTCTGCTTGCTGCTCCGGTTGCTGCAGCCCAGACCGCTGCTGAAATGCTGGTGGTCACGGCCATCTCTGCACAGCTGGATTCCAGCATCTCCCTGCCAAAAGGCACTTATGGCTACACCAACCCCAAATATGCGCTCAGTTTTGCCCAGAGCCTGGGGAAAGATGCCAGCAACTACCAGGATTACCAGCTTTATGTGGCCACAGGGCTCACTGCCAAACTGGCCCCGGTGTTTGTGCAACAATTGCAGGGAAATTTTGCTGCTGCAGGGTATTTCATGAGCTCCACCAGCACCGCAGGCAACACCACCCGCAGTGAATTCACCAACGACACGGGCAAAGTGCTGCTGCTGTTCACCACTTACCAGAAAGATGCCGTGTATTTCCTGGTGGGCCGCAAAAAGTAAGCCACCCCCTCCTAAGCCACCCTGCCCATAGGCTTCTGAAATTCAGCCTTTTATCCTGAGTCATGACCCTACCCCAGATCATGCCAGGAACCGAGGTCTTTCTGAGCAGGCTGCGAACCGAAGACCAGCCCACCGTCTACCAGCACATCAATCAGGCTGAGTACGCCACCTACGGTGATGCGCATGCTCAGCCTTTTGCACTGGAAACCGTGGAACAACGGTATGCCCAGCGCATGAAAGATCCCAACCGGATGGATTTCGGAATTTTTTTGCAGGGCTCTGAAACCCTGATTGGCAGGGTTTTCCTGCACAACATTTCCTGCCAGCAACAAACGGCCACCCTGGGGGTGGGGATCTTCCGGGCGGATCAACTCGGCAAAGGTTATGGAACAGAGGCGGTCCGTCTGATGGTGGAATATGGCATGTTCCACCTGAACCTCTACAACATCGATTTGCTGGTGCTCTCAGACAATGTGCGGGCCATCCGGTCCTACCAGAAAGTGGGGTTCCGCATTCTGGGGGAACGTCAGGGCAGTGCTGTGCTGGGAGGTCGCCGCCTCAACGACACCTGGATGGACATCATCCGCGACGAAGTGGATCTGAGTCACCTCAGGGAGCGTTACTTTGGAGGTGCCCGATGAACCCTGTGCTGTTTCGTGGGCAAAAAGTCATGCTGGGGGTTCTGGAGCGCAAAGACGTTCCTGAAATTGCACCCTACTTCCAGAATCCAGGCATGACCATGTACATGTACGGGTATGGCAAAACCACCTCTCTGGAAGAGGAATACCAGTGGTACGACAGCACCATCAAGGATCCCGACAACGTGACCTTTGGCATCTTCACCCCGGAGGGCACCCTGATTGGGAGCTGTTCGCTGTTTGGCATCAACCACCGCATGGGAACGGCCACTTTTGGCATCTGCATCTGGAATCCAGACTTCTGGAGCCAGGGGTACGGCACCGAGGCCACCCGTCTGATGGTGGAGTACGGCATGTTCCACCTGAACCTTTACAACATCGATCTGTTTGTATATTCATTCAACCCGCGTGGCATTCAGGCCTATCTGAAAGCAGGATTCCGTGAGGTGGGTCGCCGCAGAGGGGCTGCTTTGCTGGGCCATGAGCGTTTTGACAAGGTCTGGATGGAGATCACCCGCGATCAGGTGGACCTGACCCGCATGCAAAACATGCTTCCCTTTCTGCAAAGTGGTCCTGACGCGTAAAGCGAAATGGTACTGTTCAAATGGGCCAGTGCTGGGCAAAATGGAGCATACTTACTCACCTGAAACGCTAGAAGTTTCAGGATGCTCTGGGGGTTGACCCCTTAAAATAGAGGCAAGAAGGAGAAGCACATGACTGCAACCACCCCCAACTGGCTGGAACTGGAACAAAAATACGACAGCGGTGTTTACAACAAGCACCAGATCGTGATGGTGAAAGGCAAAGACGCCACCGTCTGGGACAGCGAGGGCAACGAGTACATCGACTGCGTGGGCGGTTACGGTGTGGCCAACATCGGACACTGCAATGAAGACGTGGTGGAGGCGATCAAACAGCAGGCCGAAACCCTGCTGGTGATGCCCCAGACCCTGCCCAACGACAAACGTGCCGAATTTCTGGATGAACTGGTGGGTGTGCTTCCCGAAGGTCTGAACCGCATTTTCCTGTGTTCCACCGGCACCGAAGCCATGGAGGCCGCCAAGAAATTTGCCGTGACCGCCACCGGAGGCCGCAGCAAATTTGTGGCCATGAAACGGGGCTTTTCGGGCCGCACCCTGGGCGCACTGGCCCTCACCTGGGAGCCCAAGTACCGTGAGCCCTTCAAAGGCGTGATGGACCAGAACGTGGAATTCGTGGCTTACGGGGACATTGAAGCCCTGGCTGCCGCCATTGACGAAAACACTGCTGCAGTGATCATGGAACCCGTGCAGGGCGAGGGGGGTGTGCGTCCCGGTGCTGTGGAATTCATTCAGGCTGCCCGCAAACTGACCAGAGAAAAAGGTGCCCTCCTGATCCTGGATGAGATCCAGACCGGCTTTTGCCGCACCGGCAAGATGTTTGCCTGTGAGCACTCTGGTGTGGTGCCAGACGGCATGACCCTGGCCAAAGCCATGGCAGGCGGGGTGCCCATCGGGGCTTTCGCCATGACTGCAGAAGTGGCAGACAAAATGCCCAAAGGCGGTCACGGCACCACTTTCGGAGGAAACCCCCTGGCCATGGCCGCAGGTGTGGCTGCCATCCGTTTCATGAAACGCACCCAGCTCTGGAAACAGGCCGAAGAAAAAGGCAATTACTTCATGCAGAAGCTGCGTGAAATTGGCAGCCCCAAAATCCGTGAAGTGCGCGGTCTGGGCCTGATGATCGGGGTGGAGCTCAAAGAGAAGAGCGCCCCCTACATCACCGCTCTGGAGCACGAGCACCACGTGTTGACCCTGCAGGCCACCCCTCTGGTGGTGCGCTTCCTGCCCCCCCTGACCATCTCCTATGAGCAGATTGATCAGGCCGTGGAGGCTTTCAAAACCGTGCTGAACAAAGCCGAAAGCTGAGAACTTGAACTGAAAAAGCCCTGCGATTCTGTCTCGCAGGGCTTTTTTCATTCCATCCAGCAGGACTCAGGTCCTCTGAAGGCTCATTTCAGGCTTGATTGGTTGCAACCGGTGTACACCAATGTGACGGAATAGGGACCGCTGCTGAAAGTGAGGGAACCGCTGTCAATGCCCTTGCAACCTGCAGAGTTGCTGCCATGCAATTTGCCGCTGTAAACAATCTTGCCTCCAGTGGATTGGCCATCCAACACATCAAGGCCTGAAATCGAGCCCTCCACATTCAGGTCAAAGCCCTCTTCCAGCTTCAGCACATTGATTTTCTGCCTGTAGTTCAAAACGGACTTGCCATTGTGCAGCGTGCCCTGGCTGTCTTTTGCATGAAACAGGATGTCAGAGCGGTATTTGGATTCCAAAGTGTGATCGGTTGCCGAATTGCGGGTGTCTTCCAATCCGGCAGCAATGCGAAGTCCAGCCATGTTGCTGCCCTGATACACATCCACCTGACCGATGCTTTCAAAAGCATAACCCCCCAGAGGATCGGTGTCGTCCTTGTCTTTGATGAGACCGTCCACTCTGGACACCACCTTTACGCCGTTCTGAATTGCTTCACAATGACCAGCAAGCACCAGTGACACTGCAAAACCATCTTTGTCCACATCCGCTGCATTTCCAGAAAGGGTGGGCTCACATTCGTCTTGCTGACTGATGACCAATTTCAGCACCGAAGGTTTCTGGGTCAAGGGTGCAATAGAAGCTGGACGGACTTTTTTCAGACTGGGGTTTACAGTGCCAGGCACAGCAGCAACCCCCAGATCAACCTGAATGCCAGGCAATTGCCTGGAAAGCATCAGCTGAAACTCGGCCTCGCTTTTCAGGGACTGATTGGACACTGGATCATAAGACACAGCATCATAAGTCAGGACAGGTTGTGGGGTTTGACCACAAGCAGCCAGCAACAAAGAAAATACACTGAACAACAACCATTTGCTTTGATTTTTCATCATGTCCTCCAGAAGGCAACCCCCAACGGCTCAGAGGTGGCATTCTTATGTATTGTTGCATACCATTTAAACCGAGTCCATTATTGTTTGGACAGCCTGTTTCAGAAAAACAAACAACCCTTCACTTTCTGTTTCTGGGCATGCTCAGGTTCTGCCATTTGTCGCTTTTCAGATGCTTGGCCAGAAACACCATCTGCCCGATGTGGTAGGAGGTGTGGGCCACCTGACGTTCAATGGCCTCCAGAATGGTGTGGTCCTGGCCGCGAATTTTCACCACGTATTGCAAATCTGGCACATCGTCAAGGGCTTTGAAGGCCAGCCTCCAGCCTTCCTCCCAGCCCGCCATCAGGGAAGCACGGCTGTCTTCCTCGATCAGGAATTCCCCATCGCGGTTGCGGTCAGGTTTCTCGCCATCTTCAGTCAGGTAGTTGGTCCATCTGGAACGCATGTTGCCACCCAGGTGCTTGACAATCAGGGCCAGGCTGTTGCTTTCACTGTCGATGGTCTGAAAGAATTCCTGATCTGAAACCTGATTCAGGGCTTTCTCTGCCAGGGCCTTGTAGGTGCTGAAAACCTTGCGGGTGGTGTTCAAATGATGCAGGGTCAAATCGTCCATGCTTCACTATAAAACCTGCCCGATCCAGGGCAGGGCCTCTTCATGCAGGCGGTGTACACTACCCCTATGGCACAGTGGATTGTGGAAGGCTTCGAGCAGGACCTGGTGCGGCTGGAATTCGAGGATCTGGTGCTGGATTTCCCGGCCATGCTGCTGCCAGAAGTGCGGGTGGGAGATGTGCTGCGGCTGCATGAAGACGGAGGCTGGTTCCGCTTTGTGGTGGACCAAGAGACCACCACAAAACTGAAAAATGAAGCACAGCAGGCCCTGGCAGACCTCAACAAAGGTGCTCCTGAAGGGGACATTCAAATATGAAAAACCAGAACAACAAACTGCCCCCCATGGTGGTGCTGATTCTGGCCGTGCTGCTGGCCGGGTATTATGCCCTGCAACCCAAACAGGAACAGGGAACAGGCGGAACCACCACTCCAACAGGTCCCTCGGGCACCTTCGATGCAGACAAATCCCTCCTCAAAATCCAGTTTCTGGATGTGGGCCAGGGGGACGCCGTGCTGGTCACCAGTCCAGAAGGCAAAACCATGCTCTACGATGGGGGCCGCAGCACCGTCAAAATCAAAGACTACATTGCAGAACTGGGCCTGACCAAACTGGACATCATGGCCGCCAGCCACGGGGATTTTGACCACATCAACGGCCTCAATGAAGCGGTCAAACTGAAACCCAGTTACTTCATCAACAACGGCATTGCCGCAGACACCAACGCCTACCGCAAACTGATCAAATCGGTCAAAGCCGTGAAAGCGCAGGGGATTGTGGCCACCGACCGCAACATCGACCTGGGCAGCATCAAACTGCACATTCTGGACATCCCCAAAGGTCTGGGCAAAGACGACCAGAACGCCAACAGTGTGGGCATCCTGATTCAGCGGGGCAACTTCAAGGCCTTTCTGGGCGGCGACAGCGAAAAAGACACCATGGAAGGGTGGCTGAACGAATACCGCACCCAGCTCAAAGAGCTGAGCGTCTACAAAAGCGCCCACCATGGCAGCCCCCACAACGACAATGCAGAGTTCCTTTCTGCCGTCAGCCCTGAAGTGGTGGTGATCGGGGTGGGACCCAACAATTATGGGCACCCAGCCAGAGAAGCCCTCGATCTGTACAAAAAATACGCCCAGCACATCTACCGCACCGACAAGAACGGTCTGGTCACCATCGAGGTGGATCCCGAAGGGGATTACCGGGTCGTTCCTGAGAAAGGACGTGAGCAGTGAAGCTGGTCCGCGACCTCACCCCACAGCACATGCAGCATGAAGCCCACTTTGAGCAGCTTTCCGAAGCAGATTTTCCCCGTTACCTGCGCCTGAAGCTGCAGGAAGAGGTGCAGGAATACCTCACCGAGTACAGCGCAGACAAACTGGCAGACATTCTGGAAGTGGTGTACGCCCTCTCTGAACTGCAAGGCATCCAGAGAGATGCCCTGGAAAGCCTCCGGGAAGTCAAAGCCCGTGAGGAAGGACAGTTCAAAACCAGGCTGGCCCTGACCCGCAAGGAGCACCACCATGGATGAAGCCCTCAAGGCAGCTTTGAAGGAACACACCGACCGGTACCTGCAGCAGGAATCGCTGGAAGACCTCACCACTTTGCTGGAAGTGGTGTTTCATCTGGCTGCCACCCACGGCATTTCCAGTGTGGAGTTGCAGGCCCTGGTGATGGAAAAACTGGCCCGGCAGGAAAAGCTTGAAGAACGCTTTGGGGAATTGCTGGAAGACTGACAAAAGACCAGGAGGACAGCATGAGGGTGGCTCTGGTGGTCCTTATGTTCAACCTAGTCCCTGCCCAGGCCCAGCAGGTGATTTCCTTCAAAGCAACCGATGGTTTTCCGGTGTACGCCACCCATTACCCCAACAAAACGGCAAAAGCCGTGCTGCTGATGTTTCACCAGTCTGGCTCCAACAAAGCCGAATATGCCCCCATTGCTCCAGAGTTCGTGAAGCTGGGTTTTGCAGCACTTGCCACCGACCAGCGTTTCGGAGGGCCCATGTTTGGAGAGAGCAACCAGACCATCCGGGCCAATCCAGGCCTGTACAGCTTTCAGCAGGTGATGCCTGATCTGGAAGGGGCTGTTTTGTGGGCCAGGCAGAAATACCCTGAGAAACCCATCTGGCTGATGGGCAGCAGTTACACCTCGGCCCTGGTTTTTCTGGTGGCCGCCAGACATCCCGAAGTCAAAGCCGTGCTCAGCTTCTCCCCTGCTGAATACCTGGACACGGATCACAGTGTCAGGGACGCAGCAAAAACCCTGAAGAACACCGCAGTGTTCCTGACAGGAATGCACACCTCCAGTGAAATTCTGGCCTGTCAGCACATTTATGACGTTCTGCCCAACTCCAACAAGACCATGTTCATTCCCTACAAACTGGGCATCCATGCGGCCAGCATCCTGCGGCCCGAAATGAAACAACTTGGAGGCACCGAGGTCTGGAGCGCAGTCCGGGCATTTGTGAAGCAGCACCTGAAGTGACCCCTTGACCCTCCTGCAAGGGACGGGTTGTACCCTCATTTCAGAGGAGGTGCATGAAAAAACTGATTTCCATTGGGCGTTTTGCCCAGCTGACCGGTCTGAGCGTCAAAGCCCTGCGCTTTTACGAGTCGGTGGGCCTGCTGATGCCCGCGGTGGTGGATCCTGAAACCGGATACCGCTACTACCGTTTCTACCAGCGCGGACTGGCCGAAAGGATCCGCAGCCTGAGGGAACTGGATTTGTCCCTGGACGATGTGCAGCAGGTGGCCCAGGCCGACCTGACCGTCCAGCAGGCACTGCAGATCCACGCTTCACGGCTGGAAATGTGGATCCGTGAAAAACAGGAACTGCTGCAAAAAGTCTATCTGGCCCAGCAGAACATGCAGGATTACCCTGTGGGGGTGCAAGAAAATCCTCCATTTGCGGTGTTGACCTGCCCGCATGCCACCTCGCTGACCACCGCCGAACTGGACCGGGAGCGGGTTTACCAGAACCTGCTGGAACAGGCCAGGGCAGCAAACCTCAAACCCACAGAAGCCCCCTACACCTACCATCCTCCGCAGGGTGGTTTTGACCCTGACCATTATCAGGCCATCCTGTGTCTGCCCGTCCATGCTGCCGGACCAGAAACCTCAGCCGGATGCTCTGGCAAAACCATCCGCACCCTGCATGCAGGAGATTACAGCCACCTGTACCTGGCCTATCAGGCCCTGGAAGCCTGGGTGGAAAAACACCAGGTCAAACGCATTGGTCCCTGGTGTGAAAGTTATCTGGCAGGCCTCGCAGATGGAAGCAGACCCATCACCGAGGTCTGGTGCGTGATCGAAGGAGAAGCATGAACCGGAAAACCCTGAACAAAGTGCTGTTCTCAAGTGGAATGTTGCTGGGCAGTGTCGCACTGGCCCAGAGCCCCCTCACCCTGAAAGCCAGCGATGGCCTGACCTTGCACGCCACCCATTACCCCAGCAAAACCGCAAAAGCCGTGCTGCTGATGTTCCATCAGGCAGGGTCCAACAAAGCCGAATATGCCCCCATTGCCCCAGAATTTGTGAAACTGGGCTTTGCAGGACTGGCCCTGGACCAGCGCTCGGGAGGCTCTCTGTTTGATGCAGACAACCAGACCGTCTTGCAGGCAGGCAAATCCTCGACCTTCATGGAAACCCTGCCCGACCTTGAAGCAGCCTTGACCTGGGCAAAGGCCACTTACCCCGAGAAACCCATCTGGTTGCTGGGCAGCAGTTACACCTCGGCCCTGGTTTTTCTGGTGGCCGCCAGACACCCCGAAGTCCAAGCCATCCTCAGTTTCTCCCCAGATGAATACCTTGAGGGCAACAACACCGTCAAGGATGCAGCCAAAAAACTGGGCAGCACCGCGGTCTTCATCACCAGCGCAAAAAGCGAAGCCGCTGCAGCAAAAGCCATCTTTAATGCCGTGAAAAGCCCCCAGAAAACCCTGTTCACCCCCCAGAAATTTGGCAAGCATGGAGCCAGCATCCTGCGCCCCGAAATGGGCATTTTTGGAGGTCAGGAAACCTGGGAAGCTGTGAAAGCGTTTGTGAAGGGGCATTTGAAGTAGAGGGTGCTGGGTGGGCGTTTTGGAGTTCTGCGGGTGAGATCCCTCCTGTGCTCGCTAAAGCTCGCACTGTCCCCCCTTAACGAAGGGGGGTTGGTGGATGTTCTTAGCTGGAAACCATCCTGGACAACCAAAAATCCCCCAACGCTGACGGGGGACAGCCTTGAGCACCGCGAAAGGCAGGGGAATTTAAGCCTCAGTGCTCCCAGAAGAGGAAGCAGCAGCAGGGGGATCTAATCGTCGTCGTTGGACAGCACCGCCAGGAAGGCTTCCTGGGGCACCTCCACGGTTCCGATCTGTTTCATGCGGGCTTTGCCCTTTTTCTGTTTGTCCAGCAGTTTCTTCTTGCGGGAGATGTCTCCGCCGTAACACTTGGCCAGCACGTCTTTGCGGTAGGCTTTCACGGTGGCACGGGCGATGATCTTGCCCCCGATGGTGGCCTGCACGGGCACGGCCCACATCTGTCTGGGGATCACATCGGCCATTTTGTCCACGATTTTGCGGCCCAGAGAGTAGGCCTTGTCTTCGTGGATGATCACAGCGAGGGCGTCCACAAGTTCGTTGTTGACCATGATGTCCACTTTGACCAGTTCGCCTTCACGGTAGCCGATCTGTTCGTAGTCCATGCTGGCGTAACCGCGAGAAATGGATTTGAGTCTGTCGTGGAAATCGTAGAGGATCTCTGCGAAGGGCACCTCGTAAAGGAGTTCCACACGGCGACCAGGGTAATTCATGGTGATGAGGACACCCCGGCGGTCCTGCAGCAGTTGCATCACAGGTCCGACGTACTCTTCTGGGAGCATGATGGAGAGCTTGATGTAAGGCTCCTCGATCAGTTCAATGCGGTCGCGGGTGGGGAACTCAGCAGGGTTCTGGGTTTCCAGAACGGTTCCATCTGAAAGGGTCAGGCGGTAGACCACTGCGGGGGCCGTGGCGATCAAATCCAGATCGAATTCGCGTTCCAGACGTTCCTGCACGATCTCGGCGTGCAGCAGGCCCAGGAAGCCGCAACGGAACCCGAAGCCCAGGGCTTCTGAGGTTTCAGGCTCGAAGCTGAAAGCAGCATCATTGAGTTGCAGTTTTTCCAGTGCTTCACGCAATTTGCGGTAATCTTCTGTGCTGGTGGGGTACAGACCCGAGAACACCACAGGCTGAGCAGCCTTGAAGCCAGGGAACGGGGTTTCGGTGGGACGGTCCTTCTGGGTGATGGTGTCTCCGACCAGGGCATCGTGAATGTCCTTGATGCTGGCGGCCACCCAGCCCACCGCTCCGGCTGCCAGTTCATCTCCGACCACCAGACCTGGAGAGAAAAAACCCACCTTGTCCACATCGAAGGTTTTGCCTGTGGACCACATCATGATGGTGTCTTTGGGGCGCAAAGTTCCTTCCAGCACCCGGATGAAGCTGATCACACCCTGATAGGCATCATAGAAACTGTCAAAAATCAGGGCTTTCAGGGGCGCTTCCGGATCACCTGGAGGCTCAGGGATGCGTTCCACAATGGCTTCCAGGATGTCTTCAATGCCAATGCCCGATTTGCCCGAAGCCAGGATGGCATCTTCTGCAGAGATGCCAATCACTTCTTCAAGTTCTCTGGCCGCTGCTTCAGGATCTGCAGCAGGCAAATCGATCTTGTTGATCACCGGAATGATTTCCAGGTTGTTGTCGATGGCGAGGTAGGCGTTCACAATGGTCTGCGCCTCCACCCCCTGCGAGGCGTCCACCAGCAGCAGAACCCCTTCACAGGCAGAGAGGCTGCGGGAGACCTCGTAATTGAAATCCACGTGTCCGGGCGTGTCAATCAGGTTGAAGGTGTAAGAGATCCCATCGCTGGGCCTCTGGTAGGTCAGGCGCACAGGTGTGCTCTTGATGGTGATGCCACGTTCGCGTTCCAGTTCCAGGGTGTCCAGGGTCTGGTCGCGTTTGTCGCGTTCTCCCATCGCCCCGAGTTTTTCGAGGATGCGGTCTGCCAGGGTGCTTTTCCCATGGTCAACGTGCGCGATGATGCTGAAGTTCCTTACGTTCACTCCAGCAGTTTACAACGTCCTGCTGAATTTCAGGAGCAGGCCTGCTGGTCATGCAGCTCACTGCTTCTCAAAACACAGAAAGGGCTGCTGATGTGTATCAGCAGCCCTCAAAAATTCTCATCTCAAACCCTCAGAGGGCCGCTTTGATCTTCTGGCGAAACCTTCCCTGCACCTGTTCGAGCACCAGATCATAGATGCGTTCAGCAAATTCATGCATGTCCAGATCGTGGCGCTTGTAGATTGGGAATTCCAGTTCTGGATTGGTTTTGACATGCCACTGGTAAGCACTGTCGATTTTCAGGCCGATGGCCACTTTGATGGTGTCATGCAGGGTTCCTTCCTCCAGCACGACCTGCAGCTCAAACCACACAAACCCATCTGGTTGCAAATCATAGAGCAGGTGGTTTTTCAGGTGAGGGGTCTGGGGGTCCACCCCATTTTTGCCTGCTTTGGGAAAAAAGACGTGTTTTTCATCGGCCTCAAAATAACGGTGCAAATGCACTTCCAGATGGGAAGCCAGGGGAGCAATTTGTTCGTTGAGGTAGTGGTTTTCATCCTGAACAGCCTGTTTCAGAGCTTGGCGCAATTGGCCCATTCGGTTCATACGCCCATCATTGCGCCTGCTTGTTAAAAAACAAATGAAAGAAAAGACACTTTTGATGTCAGATGGCGCACTTTCTTTCAAAAAGCTGGAACCTGCCAGATCAGCTCATGTTTTTCAGCATCAGGTGTCATCCAGTGCAGCAATTTCTGGCCTTCTTCCTGCAAAAGATCTTGATCTGCAGCGGCAATGGTCTGGAACATCTCGATCTGCAGTGAAGCTCTTTTTTTGTTCTGCTGCACCTTCCAGATGCCCTGCACAAATCCATCGATGAGCACCGTGGCCCGGATGATGCCATTGCTGGTGAACACCCTGGCCTTGAAATCTGGAGCCATGATCCGGCTGCGGTCTGCATGGGACAGCAAGATGTTGTCAAAGTCAGGCAAGAATTTTGGTGGAATGGGGGTTTCGGGATCTGGAAGGATCACTTCTGCCAGATCAAACAGTTCCTTTCCCTGCTCATCCCGGTACACCTGCAAAGCTGGCTGAATTTCTGTGAGGGCAGGCTTCAGATGGGTCAGGCCACTCCAGACCGTCATGTCTTTTAAAGTGGCGGGACCAAAAGCCTGCAAGTACCGCAGCAGCAGGTTCCCGAGGCTGGGTTTTGGGTCCAGTTCTGCATCCAGGTACACCTCTCCTGGGACCAGCAATGGGGAACGGTGGTCGCCCCAGGTGCCCGCAGGAGGCACATGAATCAGACCTTCAAAGTTGCGCACCGCATAACCCAGGGCCTGCGCATCCCGATCTGGCCACTTTTGCTGCAACGCCCGACCCAGTTCCTGATTGTTGAGCGGGGTCTGCGACAACAATTCCCTCCCTGCCCTCGTCACTTCAAGAGGATCCAGACCCACCATCTGCTTTCCATGACTGCCCAGGTATTGCCTTTCCAGCACTGTCTTGATCAGAGGCCTGAGCTGCAGGTAATCCTGCCCGGAAACCAGATGCAGCGTGGAGCGCATCAGGGCCGCCCGCACCACCTGTTTCTGCTTGATGAGGCGGGTCAAGTCCTCTTTTTCAAAATTTTGCAGGCGGGTCCACAACCCCACATAAGGCGGATTGGGCATCTGGGCCTGCAGGCCAATCAGGTGCTGCACCATGTCCAGTGCAGGCATTCCTGAGCGCCCAATCAGGTGCTGGCGTTGTAAAGTTGCCCGATTCAAGGCTTTTAAACTGAGCATGGGTAAAGATGAAGGCATGTCCCTCCCTGGGGTTTCAGTTTATCCTGAAGCATGAAAGTTCGCCCTGTGCTTCTCCCTGCTCCTCCCGCACCCGAACTGCTCCGGCAAATGGCAGAGCTGGCCCAGACCCTGGAAAAAGCCGCCTCCAAAAACCACGAGTACCAGCAGCAACTGGACCGTTTCAATCGCCTGACAGGCAAAAACTATGTGCTGACCGATTTCTGGGGCCTCTCAGACAGCGTGGCTGCTCTGGAGTTTGCACAAATCGCCCTTTGCCGGGTCAAGCGCTTTGTGTTCGTCCACGACGAGGAGTACCTGGAAATCATCCGTTTCCTGCTGCAAGGCAGAGGCACCGATCTGGAGCTGTACTACTGGACGGAATTCCTGACCACCCACCTGCCCCATCCTGCACCCAGCGACCTGATTTTCCGGGGTGACCGGGAGCCTGAAGAGATACTGGAGGCTTTGAAGAATTACCGGACTTTGCCTCTGGATTCAGACCCTTCCTGATCCATACAAAACAGGAGGGCAGCCTTTCGACTGCCCTCCTGAATGTTTCAGCCCTGATGTCCCACAGGGTAGACATCTCTGGGGTTGCCCAGATGCACAAAGCGCATGCTCTGGTCTCCGCGCAGGGCAGACAGTGCCCACTGGTACTCCAGCGTACCCATCCAGAAGCGTGCCCGATCAATGACCTCATGCCACATGGGGTAGGTTTTGCTGATTCTGGACACCACACTTTCCCCCCAGTGTTGCAGCAAAACGGCCACATCGGTGGCAGGATCGCCTTTCCCGGCCACCCCGAAATCCAGCAGACCACAGAGCTCCACTTTTTCTGGGTCGTACAGCAGGTGGTAACTGGTGATGTCGCAGTGGATCAGCACTTCAGGCGAGGACCAGGGCAAGGTACCCGACAGCACAGGCTCAAAGTGTGCTGCCACCTGACTGCGCTGGTAACGGTTCAGGTGGTCAAAAAGTTCATTTTCCAGCTCCTGGTAAAACCTGATCCACCAGTCCCGGTCCCTGAAAGCTGGAGAACGGCCAATGCCCTGCTGGTCCAGGGTGGCAAAGGGAATGGAATGCAGCTGGTGCAGCATTTCTCCAAGCTGATCCAGCAGTTTCTCCCTTGCTGAAACAGGGTGACTGAGCAATGCTGCTCTGGTGAATTCTGTCCCTTTGAGGTAACGGTGCATCACATACTGGGAGGTTTGCGCCTCCAGATGGGGCAGGGCAACATTCAGCCTGCCTTTCAAAAGTTCCAGCACCCGGGCTTCCTGGGAAAAGAGGTTTCTGGCCCAGTCGTCCTGACCAAACCTGAACACCCACTCCTGGTCAACGATGACCACATCGTTGCACAGGCCGTCCCGATTGAATTCCACATTTTGCAGCTGCAGGTCCGGGAAACCTTCACGGATGACCTGCAGATAAATTTCCAGAGATGACATTGTGACCTCCATTCACATCTGAAAGAAAGCGGGTGGAAAAGGCTTTTGGTGTGAAAGGGTCAGCTCAACAGAACATGAAAACTCCTGTGGGAAGTCAAACCATCATACCGTGAATCCTCTCCTCATGGCGTTCTGGCCCTGGTGTGTTACCTCTAGAGCATGAAACCCCTGTTGATCTCTGCTTTGCTGCTTTCCTCTGTGGCCTCTGCACAGGTGGCGTTGCTGCCCCTGGACAGCCGTCCGGTGAACCGCATCTATCCCGAAAAACTGGCGGCTTTAAAAAACAAAGAAACCCGGATTTTGCCCTGGTACCGTCTGGGAAGGGGGCAAACCTCCGGAGACATTCAAGAAATCCACGACTGGATTTTGCGGCAGACGGATGCAGAGGTGCTCATTGTTGCCCTGGACAGTGTGGCTTATGGGGGTCTGGTGCAATCCAGAACGCTGGATCTGCCTCCAGAGACAGCCGTCGAGCGCTTGCAGGTGGTGCGGGAATGGCAACACAAAACCGGAAAACCCGTGTATGCCAGCATCACCATTCCCAGATACCCGGATGCAAAATTCCGGGAACGCAACCTGACCGTGATCCGGGAAATGATGCAGTGGGCAAAAGCAGGGGCTTTTAAGGACCTGAGGGTCACCTGGGACGACGCCGTTTCCGGGTCTCCCGCAGTCAAAGAAGCAGAAGCCCTGAAACCCCTGTTGGCCCCGAACATCAAACTCTACCCTGGTGCGGATGAGGTGGGGGCGGCACTGGTGACCAGTTACCTGAGCCCGGAGAAGAAAACCGTCAAAATCCTCTTTTCTGATCCCTCGAAAGCCAGCACCGTCATCAAATACGATGGCCTCCCCCTGATCGAGAGCGTGAAACTCCATGCAGGCAGCGTGGGTTTCGAGGTGACCGAAGGAGATGCAGACCTCACCCTGTTTGTGTTCAATGGTTCTGCAACAGATCCCCGTTTTACGGCTGTGGCCCTGAACCATGTGAAAGGCCCCCTCAGCGTGGTGGATGTGAACCGGGTCAATCAGGGCACCGTGCGCCTGTGGAAAGACCTCACCACCCTGGGCCGCACCCAGCAACTGATGAGCCTGTCTGGATGGGGCACCCCTGGCAACAACCTGGGCACCGCCCTTTCACATGCCAAACTGGCCCTGTCTGGCGTGGACCCCGAAAAACAGCAGGAAACCCTGGCTTACGAGTATGCCAACGATGTGCTGTTCAGTGCGCTGCTCAGACCAGACATCCGGGCGCATTTTCAGGAAAACCAGATGGGTTCAAAAGAAGCCTGGGAGTACCTGCAAAAAGTGATTCCAGAACTGAAACTCTTCTCAGGTTATGTGGTGAAAGGCGCAGGCCTTCCATGGGACCGGTCTTTTGAGTGGGAATTTGCAGTGGAAAAAGCAGTGCCCTGAATCTTGCACAACCACCAACGTCCCCCTCCTCAGGGGGACAGCCTCAAATGAAATGAGAGGCAGGGGGTAAAGGCAGGGGGTAAAGGCAGGGGGTTTATCTTTTCACAGGCAAGGTGGTGATCACCACAGCACCCAGAACCAGTGCGGCTCCCAGCAGGGCCAGAGGAGCCAGGAATTCATGGAAGACCAGTGCAGCCAATCCTGCAGCAATCACGGGTTCCAGGCTGGCAATCACGCTGGCCTGCACGGTGGGGATGCGTTTCAGGGCAATCCCATAAGCCCAGTAGGCGAAGTAGGTGCTGAACACCCCGATGCACAGCAGAATCCCCCAGGCCAGCGGGGTTTTGGCATGAAACTCCACAAAGGGATAAAGCCCCACCGCTGCCACAGGCAAGGCCAGGGCGTAAAGGCTGATGGGGTTGTATTTGTGAAAATAAAGCTTGCCATACAGGTAATACAGGGCGTAAGTGAAACCTGCCAGCAGTCCCCAGCCCAGACTTTGAGCAGTCACCTGCACCTTGCTGCCTCCTCCCAGAGAAATCAGGGCCACCCCCACAATGGTCAGAAACACCAGAATCAGGTTGCGCAGACCAAAAGCTTCTTTCAGGAAAACGCGGGCCATGACGGCCACAAAAGCAGGTGCTGTGTAAAGCAGCACACTGGCCAGACTCACCCCTCCGGTGTTCACGGCAAGTTGATAGGAGCCATAAAAAACACTGCCTCCCAGCAAGCCGAACAGCACCGTCACCGCAGCATCTGCAGCTTTCAGAGGGAGGTCACGGGTGATTCTGCTGTGCAGAAAATACAGGCTTCCCGCCATCACAGCACGCCAGAACGCCACTTCCAGTGGAGCAAGCCCCTGCTGCACCGCCAGTTTGCCAAAAATGCCCAGCAGTCCCCACAGGGCGGCAGCCGTCAGCAACCAGAAGTAGGCCATGTCAGTCGAGGTTCGCCCGGTACTCGTAGTTCTGCTTGGGCTCTGTTCTGGGCCTGCGGTTCATCAGCATGATGGTGGCCACCACCACGCCAATCACCCCCAGAATGCCCATGCCCAGCAGAATCCAGGGCCTGAAGTCCTGCAGGTTCCCCACTGGAGGCAGGGTGCGCTGGATGTAGGCCCGTCCCTGGTCTCCTTGCGCCAGCACATCCACCGGAGCAGGTGGGTTGTTGAGTGCGCTGGTGAGGTGAAAGGGGTTGTTGTCGTTTCCGGGTGATACCAGTCCTGCCGGGGTGAGGGGATCAAACAAACTGACCGTCACCCAGTATTCGTACTGTCCAGCCGGAATGGGGGTCTGGATCTGCAGGGTGGTTCCTGATGGCGTGACTTTGATGTCGTCTGATTTGAGCTTTTCCGGGGTCAATTTGGGCACCCGGTAGAAGTCTTTGTTGAACCCGGAAAGGTGCAGGTGGTACTGCCAGCCCTGACCAGGCGGGGTTTCAAAACCAGTCTCTCCCAGGGTGGTGCTGCCTCCCACCCGGGTTTTGATGAAAATGTCCAGAATGGCTGTGGAAAAGCCCAGGGGAGCTTTCAGGGGGTTGGCCAGGGCACCGAGGCCCACTTCCAGGCTGAGTTTTCCATTGTCATCGCTGGCCGTGAAATTGCGCAGGTCCAGGCTGCTCTGTTCAGTGGAAGTCAGGTTTTCAGGAAGATGGTAGGTGCCATCTCCTCTGTGGTCCCCACTGGGATCGGGGTAATTCAGCAAAAGGGTTGCAAGAACAGCAGAAATGAGCACTCTGGCAGTATAAAACAAGCCCAGATGAATGTCAGGGGGATGTTAGAGAGGGTGCTGGTTTTAAAGCATTGCACAGAAACACCAGAACCCAGAAACACAAAACCAGCCCTGAATTTCAGGGCTGACTGAGGGGAGAAGAAGTGAGAATCAGTGATGGGTTTTGCGTCTGGGTGTATACAGCAGTTCAGTGATGGCCCGCGACACCAGATAGGGATCGTGCTGGCCTCTGCCCATGGCCACCAGGGGTGCCCGCTCCACCCGACCCAGCCATTTTTCGGGGAGGGGGTCTTTGCTGAGCTCCCGTGCGCCTTCTTTCTGGTAGCGTTCCAGCACATCTTTTTGCAGGGGGCTGTCGTTGACCAGAATCACGTCGGGTTCGCGTCCCATGTGCCGGATCAACATGTCGATGTGGGCTTCCAGGCTGAGGTCGTCGGTTTCTCCGGGTTCAGACATGATGTTGGTGACGTAAATCAGGCGGGCTTTGCTGTGCTGAATGGCTTTTCGCACTTCTGGCACCAGCACGGTGGGGATCAGGGAGGTGAAGAGGCTTCCCGGGCCAATCACAATCATTTCGGCGTCCAGCAGGGCATCAATGACCTCCTGGGGGGCACGCACTTCGGGAGGATCCAGCCGGATGCGTTCGATTTTGCGGCCCTGACGCTGTTCGGCCAGGTGGCTTTCCCCGAAGATCAGTTCTCCGGTTTGCAGTTCGGACACCAGCACAGCAGGATCGTGGGTGGCTGGAAAGACCCGGCCCCTGACTTTCAGGATGTCGTTGAGGTCGTGGGCTGCACCTTCAAAGTGGCCTTTTTCTTCTGAGAGGGTGGCCAGCATCAGGTTCCCGAAGGTGTGGCCCTGGATGCCTTCTCCTCTGGAAAAACGGTGCAACAGCAGGCGGGCCAGCACAGGCGAATCTGAGAGCGCAGCGTAGCAGTCGGTCATGTCTCCGGGGGCAATCATCTGCAAATCCCGGCGCAGTTTTCCGCTGCTGCCGCCATCATCGGTCACGGCCACCACTGCGGTGATGTTGCTGGTGTATTCCTTGAGGCCCGAAAGCAGGTTGCTGAGTCCAGTTCCGCCCCCCAGGGCCACAATTTTGGGACCTCGTGCAAGGGCATTGCGGGAATACATGTGGTCTGCAGCCTGGGAGGGTTCCAGGCCCGTGGCCTTCAGAAAGGTGCGGTTGAGTTTGAACACGCTCCAGATGGCTCCCGAAAGGGCCAGCAGGGTCACAATCAAACCCACAGCCCACAGGGGCATCAGTTCAGGGTTGGTGAAACTGTTGAGAAACAAAATCCATTTGGTGGCGATGAAACGGTAGGGGCCCGTCCACACGAAATGCAGGAATCCCACCATCAAGATGCTCAGGCTGATGATCAATAAGGCGAAGTAACGCTTGACGTTCATGCCTGGAGTCAACCATTTGGCCAGCCGACCTGCGGTGGCGGACCGTTCGCTGATGCGACGAACCTCGTGGTGCCAATTCATGGTTCATCCTCCATTGGGGGTGCCTGCAGAAAGGGCAGGTACGTTTACTTTCTAATCTGTCAGGACAAAGTGTATTGGAAACACTTCATCTCCGCATCAAGGATAACTGAAAACGGTCTGTAAAGATGTGAGCCTGAATGCCCCTCTGTGGTGGAGGAACTTTCCAAACTGCACCTTTTTGCATGCTGTAACGCTGTCCTTCACTCTACTGCCTGAAGCTGACCAGGACTAGAGCATTTCCTCATGAAAGGTTAAGAGAGTTTCGGAAACTCGCTCATTTTGCGAAAAACAGAGGTGCTGAACGGGTTCAGTACTCCCCTTTTTGAATGTCCCGGTGGTCTTTGAGTTGAGGGTTGTACGTCTCCAGATCGTGCATCAGGGCTTCGGTGATGGCCACGCTGCGGTGGCGGCCTCCCGTGCAGCCCACGGCCACGGTGTAAGCGCGACGTCCCGCTTTTTCGGCCAGATTCAGGGTGCTTTTCAGGAAGTGCACCAGGGTCTGGTAGTAAGTGTGGGTTTCCGGGGTAAAGACGTAGTTTTTGACGCCATCGTCCAGACCGGTGAGGGGCCTGAGCTGGGTGTCATAAAAAGGGTTGGGCAACCCGCGCACGTCCAGCACCAGATCGGCATCTCTGGGCACCCCGTGTTTGAACCCAAAGGAAAACAGGCGCAGGGTGAACTTGGAATGGATGCTGAAAATCTGCTCGACTTTGCGGGCCAGTTGTTTCTCTGAAAGCTCGGTGGTGTCCACCACCAGATCTGCGGCTTCCCTGAGCGAAGCCAGCATTTCTTTTTCCCGGTAGAAATCCATCAGGAGGGAACGTTCTCCCAGGGGGTGCTTGCGCCGGGTGAGGTTGTAGCGTTGCAACAAGACATCTTCGGAAGCTTCCAGAAAGAGCACCCTTGCCCCTGAGCGTTGCAAAAATTCCTGCAGTTGCTGGTCCAGCTGGTCCAGAAAAGCCCACATGCGGGCATCGACAGTGAATGCGTATTTTTGAATCCCATGGCTGAGGGCCTGCTCATACATCTGGTCCCAGAGCACGGGTACGAGGTTGTCCATCACAAAAAATCCGGCTTCTTCCAGGGCTTTCAGGGCCGTGTTCTTGCCTGAGCCGGAGAGTCCAGAAATGATCACCACTTCCATAAGGGTAGTTTACCCATTTTTGATCAGGAGCAGAGCAGAAAATCTGGCAGCGCCCGATCTTGCATCCTGAAACATGGACCGGAAACCTGGAGCTGTGTCTTCCAGATCACAGAAAGCACAGCCCTTTCAGTTTTCTTAGCTGTTTCACAACCTGTTTGTGATCCAGACAGGATATAATTTGCAGATATTATGACTGTTCCCCGCTTCAAGAGGCACCTATGATGAAATCCATGTTACGCGTGGCTGTGCTGGCTCTGGGTGGGCTTTTTCTGCACAGTTGTGCCCCCCAGAACACCACCCAGGACCCTGGCAAAGTTGCCCTCACGGTCACCACTGCACAGGCTTCTTTTTATCCCCACGAACTCGGCATCCAGTGGGATTACCTGCTGGACAATGATCGTCTGGACGCTCCGCCTTACCGCCTGACTGTTGAAGGAGGAACCCTGTTTGGGGATCAGGCCACCACCCGGTTCACCCTGGTTGGCCGTGGGGTGATGCGTGAGTACTTCAGAACCTACGATGAAACCGGGGTTTACCTGCATGGCATGACCGTGCCAGGAGTCAAGATCACCCTGGTTCCGCCCCTGCAGGAATACCCCAGCAGCAAAGACTGGAAAGTGGGCACCACCTGGTCTGGCAAAACCCAGATCACCTTGCTTGATGACAAAGGGGTGCGTGAACGCCTCAATGCCGATTACAAGTTCACCGTGCTGGAACAGCGCAACGTCACCCTCAACACCAGCAGCAGGTCCTATTCGGTGTGGGTGGTCAACCGCCAGATTCTGGGTGCAAAGGACATTCTTCCCGAGTCCAAGGAGTTTTATTTCGTACCCTTCATAGGAGAAGTGCTCTCTCCTGATGGGTTCGTTCTCAAGAGCACCAATGCAGGCCAGTGAGCCTGCCCAGAAAGGACACATTGTGCTACTGGACCGCATCAATGGCCCCGAGGATCTGAAGAACCTCTCCAGAGAAGAACTGTCTCAGGTGGCTCAGGAACTGCGCCAGGAAATCATCCAGGTTTGCGCGGAAAGCGGAGGCCACCTGGCCAGCAGCCTGGGAGCAGTGGAACTGATCACTGCCCTGCACCATGTGTTTGACAGCCCACGTGACCGCATCCTGTTTGATGTGGGGCACCAGGCTTACGCCCACAAAATCCTCACCGGGCGCAGAAGTCGCATGCAAACCATCCGCAAGGAAGGTGGGCTTTCGGGGTTCACCAAAGTCAGTGAGTCCGAGCATGACGGCATCACGGTGGGTCATGCCAGCACCAGTCTGGCCAATGCGCTGGGCATGGCGTTTGCCAGAGATGCCCTGGGCCAGAATTACAACATCGCTGCGGTGATTGGAGATGGAAGCCTGACCGGAGGCATGGCCCTCGCTGCCATCAACCAGATTGGGTACCAGCAGAAACGCATGCTGATCATCCTGAATGACAACGAGATGAGCATCTCGGAGAACGTGGGAGCACTGAACCGCTACATGCGCACCCTGCAAATCCAGCGCTGGTTTCAGGATGTGGAAGATGCCGGGAAAAAAGCCCTGCAGGCTTTCAGCCGCCCGCTGGCCCAGATGGTATCCCGTGCCAAGGACAGTGCCCGAAACTTCTTTGATCCCGCTTCCGACAATCCCTTCAAGGCCATGAATGTGCGCTATGTTGGCCCCATCGACGGGCACGATCTGGGGCAACTGGTGTATGTGCTGTCCAAACTGAAAGACCTGGACGGTCCCACCATGCTGCACGTGGTCACCAAGAAGGGCAAGGGTCTGGAATACGCAGAGAAAGACCCCATCAAATGGCACGGTGCTGTTCCCCACGATCCCAAAACCGGGACCGCTCCTGCCAGCAAGGGGTACAGCTGGTCTGCAGCTTTTGGCGACGCCATGATCGAACTGGCCAAAGAGGACCCGCGCCTCTTTGTGATCACCCCGGCCATGCGTGAAGGCTCTGGGCTGGTCAAGTACAGCCAGACCCATCCCCACCGTTACACTGATGTGGGCATTGCCGAAGATGTGGCGGTCACCGTGGGTGCAGGCATGGCTTTGCAGGGTCTGAAACCTGTGGTGGCCATTTACAGCACCTTCCTGCAACGGGGTTTTGATCAGGTGTTGCATGATGTGGCCATCGAGAACCTGCCGGTGATTTTCGCCATTGACCGGGGCGGCATGGTCGGAGCAGACGGAGCCACCCACCATGGGGTGTTTGATCTGGCCTACCTGAGAACCATTCCCAATGTGTCCATTGCGCTTCCCAAGGACACCTCGGAGTTGCGAGGTCTGTTCAAAGCCGCCCTGAAACATGGGGGTCCTGTGGCCATCCGTTACCCCAGAGGCAACACCGATCAGGTGCCAGAAGGCACCTGGCCCGAAGTGCAGTGGGGCACCTGGGAGTGGCTGAACCCCAGTGAAGAAGTGGTGGTCCTGGCTGGAGGCAAAGCCCTGGAATACGCCCGCAAGGCTGTGGCCGATTTGCCAGGGGTAGGTCTGGTCAATGCCCGTTTTGTCAAACCGCTGGATGAAGAGATGCTGGAGTATATTGGGCGCACTGCGCGGGCCATTGTGACCGTGGAAGACCACCAGAAGATGGGGGGCTTTGGCAGTGCAGTGCTGGAGTTCCTGGCAGACCGGGGTTTGACGCCAAAAGTGCGGGTTCTGGGCATTCCCGATCAGTTTTACGACCATGCTGAGGTCTCCTCCATACATGCCCAGGCCGGAATTGACAGTCAGGCCATCCGTACCGTGCTGGCCGAACTGGGAGTTGACGTGCCCATCGAGATCTGAATCGGTTTTTGGGGCAAGAACCGCTGAATCCCCTGGTTTTTGCCCTCCAAATCGTGTACTTTTAAGAGTGTAACCCTTCCTAAGATTGCAAATGAAACGGACCCTGGTGTCCGTTTTTGTTTTTGTGTGAAGAAAAACCCATTTGTGATTTTTTATGCAATCCCTTCAGATCTGCTTGTTTTTCCAAGACATTCCTACATTGGCTTGAGAAATCCCGGTGTTGATCAGGGATTTTTTCACCATTGACTCCACAGGGAGCAGTTGCCTTTGGAGTCAAAATCACTTTTAAGTCAAAAAACGCCTTTGAATTCATCAAAAAAGTTTTCAAATGTTCATTTCAAAAAAATTCCGTTTCATAAAGAGTCTAGGCCACTTTTTTCATT
The DNA here is from genome assembly GCF_014646895.1 of Deinococcus roseus. Taxonomy (NCBI): domain Bacteria; kingdom Thermotogati; phylum Deinococcota; class Deinococci; order Deinococcales; family Deinococcaceae; genus Deinococcus; species Deinococcus roseus. The sequence goes on along the minus strand of NZ_BMOD01000022.1, from coordinate 30,234 downwards.
ACAAATTTGCATTTTATGGGATGGATGTGTAGCATAAATCTACCACTTGTCCCATTCAAAAAGCTCTGCAACCTGAAAACGGCCTTTTGTGGCCCTGGCAGTGGCTGAAACCGACACCAATCTCTGGAGGACCGCCTTGAATACCTTAAACAAAGTCACCGTGATGCCCAACCTGCCCAAGCGCATCGAGCGCCTGCAGGATCTTGCTTACAACCTTTACTGGTCCTGGACCCCCAGAGCACAGGACCTGTACCGCGATCTGAACCCAGACATTTGGGAGCGCTACCACAACAACCCGGTGCGCACCCTGATTGAAATCAGCCAGAAAGACGTGCAAGCCGCCCTCAAAGACCCCGAGTACCTGGAGCGCTACGACCAGGTGATCAAAGACTTCGATGCTTACATGAAGCAAAAGAAGACCTGGTACTCCAGGCAGAAGCAGAAACTCAGCGGCAAAGTGGCTTACTTCAGTGCTGAGTTCGCCTACGCAGAAAGCCTCCCCATCTACTCCGGTGGTCTAGGCGTGCTGGCCGGCGACCACTGCAAGAGTGCTTCCGATGTGGGTCTGCCTTTTGTGGGCGTGGGCCTGCTTTACCATCAGGGCTACTTCACCCAGTTGCTGGACAAAGACGGCTGGCAGCAAGAGCGTTACGACGAGCAGAACCTCTCCACATTGCCCATCGAACTGGCCCGCAAAGATGGCCGGGAACTGCGCGTGCACGTGGACATTCTGGGCCGCGATGTGCAGTCCCGCGTGTGGATCCTGCAGGTGGGCCGCATCAAGGTTTACCTGATGGACACCAACGTTCCCGAAAACTCCCCCGAAGACCGCAACCTGACCGCCCGTCTGTACGGCGGCAACCAGGAAATGCGCATCGCCCAGGAAATGGTGCTGGGCATTGGTGGGGTGCGTGCCCTGCGTGCCCTCGGAGAGAACATTGCCATCTGGCACATGAACGAAGGCCACGCTGCCTTCATGGGTCTGGAGCGCGTGCGTGAATACGAGCAGCAACTGGGCCTGTCTTTCAGAGAAGCCGTGGAACTGGCCGCTGCCAGCACCCTCTTCACCACCCACACCCCCGTGCCTGCCGGAAACGACGCTTTCCCCATGGATTTGATTGACCGTTACCTGGGCAGCTGGTACAACGCCCTGAACGTGGGCCGCGAAGAATTCCAGGAACTGGCCCGCCACGACCAGCCCTGGGGCCCCACCTTCAGCATGACCGTGCTGGCCCTCAAACTGTCCCGCGCTGCCAACGGCGTGTCCGCCCTGCACGGCGAAGTCTCCAGAAAAATGTGGAACTTCCTGTACCCCGGTGCCCACCACAGCGAAGTGCCCATCGGACACGTCACCAACGGCGCACACACCCTGACCTTCCTGGCCCAGGAACTGCGCGACCTCTTTGACCAGTACCTCACCGAGGACTGGAAAGAGCGGGTGCACGAGAAAGAAATCTGGCAGGACCTGGACAAGATTCCTGACGCTGAATTCACCCAGACCCTGCACAACCTGAAGAAGAAAATGACCGGCTTTGTGCGGGAGCGCCTGAGGCGCCAGTACCTGCGCCATGGCGCCAGTGCTGCCCGTGTGGCCAGTGCAGAACAGGTGCTGGACACCCACGCCCTGACCATCGGCTTTGCCCGCCGCTTTGCCACTTACAAACGCGCCACCCTGCTGTTCAGAGACCTGGACCGCCTGAAACGCATCGTGAACAACCCCGAGCGTCCTGTGCAGTTCGTGTTCGCCGGGAAAGCCCACCCTGCCGACAACCCCGGCAAGGAGTTCATCCAGCAGATCTACCGTTACGCCCAGGACCCCGAGCTGAAAGGCAAAATCGTGATCGTGGAGAACTACGACATGGAAGTGGCCCGTCACCTCGTGCAGGGTGTGGACGTGTGGCTGAACAACCCCCGCCGTCCCCTGGAAGCGTCTGGCACCTCCGGCATGAAAGCCTCCTTCAACGGCAGCCCCAACCTCTCCATCCTGGACGGTTGGTGGGTGGAAGGCTTCGACGACAAGAACACCAACGGCTGGGCCATCGGTGAAGAGCGCGAATACGAAAACCTGGATGTTCAGGACGACGCAGACGCTTACAGCCTCTATGACCTGCTGGAAAACCAGATTGTTCCCGTCTACTACGAGCGCGATGACTCCAAGGTGCGCTACAAGTGGATGAACATTGCCCGTCAGGCCATCAAGACCGTGGGACCCCAGTTCAGCATGTCCCGTCAGGTCATTGATTACACCCGCCAGTACTACACCGCCCTGGACGCCCGTGCTCAGGTGATCAGCAAAGATGACCTCAAAGCCATCCGTCACATTGCAGGCTGGAAGAACTGGGTGCGCCAGCAGTGGAGCCGCCTGCAGGTGGAAGCCTTCAGCGAACTCCCCGAGCAGGCCAAACCTGGCGACACTGTGAAGGTGTTCGTGCGTGTGCAGACCGCTGGCATTGACCCCGAAACCCTCCGGGTGGAAGGCGTGATCCGCCGCCAGAGCGACGACGTGCGCAACTTTGGCATCCTGACCCTGCAAAGCACCCACGATGGCTGGGCCGAATACGCTGGCGAAGTGGCCCTCCCCGAAAGCGGCACCTTCGAGGTTGGCGCACGGGTCCTGCCTTACCTCCCTGACCTCAGCACACCCCTGGAACTCGGCTTGATCCGCTGGGCCTGATTTCCAGAGCAGGAGGGGGAATGTTCCCCCTCCTGCAAAGTGTTCTCAGTGTGCTTCGATGCGTTTTTCATTTTGCTTTCTGCTAGAATGGAAGCGCTTCAACAGAGTTTCAATCCAGGCTTGCACATCTACTCCCTTTCCAACCTTGATCCACCCCGAACATGAGCGGCAAATCATGTTCGGGTTTCTTCTGCTGTGCAAATTGGGATTGTGCAAATTGAGGTGTGCAGATTGGGAGGTTGTCCCTGTTCATCGGGGCCGATGTCCTCCACAATGAGACCTGTGAAAAGGCTTTTCCTTCTGCCTCTCCTGATGGGGATGCTTTCCCTGAACAGTGCCCAGGCCACCACCCTGAACGACGTGAAAACCCATCTGGCTGCAGGTCAGGTGCAACAAACCATCCAGGATGCACTGGACCTCAAAACCTCGGAGGCCTACACCCTGGCGGCTGAAGCCCTGGTGCTGAGCGTCAGAAAACACATCCTGGACAAAAGCAATGCCCCTTTGCTGGAACAGGCTGAAAATTATGCCCGCAAAGCCATAGACCTGAACCCCAGAAATGGCCCTGCTTATTACCAGCTTTCCAAGGCCATTGGCGGGCAGGCGGTGTTGAGAGGAGCGCTGGGAGGTCTTGGAGCCCTCTCAGAGACCCGCGAACTCTTTGAGAAAGCCGTGCAACTGGCCCCTGAGTACGCCCCTGCCCAGGTGGGTCTGGCGATGTGGCATGCCAATGTCATCAAATACGGCACCCTCACGGCTGGACTGTATGGTGGCAAGGAGCAGGAAATCCTGCCCAGATTGCAAAAAGCCGTGGAACTGGAGCCCACGGTCATTTCACACGAACTGAATTATGCCAAAGCCCTGGTCATTCTGGGCAACAAAAACAAACGCCTGAAAAGCAAGTACCTGCAAGACGCCAGAAAGCACCTGCAGAAAGCCAGCCAGATGCCGATCCTCACCTTCTGGGACAGAGAGGACCGGGCAGAGGCTGTCGAGTTGCTGAAAACTTTTTAACCCTCACCTCAACCCTCACCACTGTCTATGACAGGTCCTCTCCCTGAGGGAGAGGAAAGCGATGCGAAGCGAGCGAGGAGAGGGTCAATCCTCCACTTCCTCCAGTGCCCCATGCTTGAGCATGAAATGCCGCTGGGAACTGAAGGTTTTGCTGCCCCGCACTTTTTCAAATTTACCGTCCGGGAAAAGCTGCCAGCTTCCCCGGGTGTCTTTCCATTCGGCCTCAATGAGGTTGAGCAGGTAACGCTGGTGCGTCTGGCTGCCCACTGGAACCACCACTTCAACACGGCGGTTGAGGTTGCGGGTCATCCAGTCTGCGCTGCCAATGTAAACCTCATTGGCCCCGGCATTGTGGAAGGCGTAAATGCGGGCATGCTCCAGAAAGCGCCCAATGATGGAACGCACCACGATGTTCTCACTCACACCAGGAACCCCAGGCCTCAAACAACACACCCCCCGGATGATCAGGCGGATGTGCACGCCAGCCTGGGAAGCCTGATAGAGCTTCTGGATCAGGCCTGGATCGGTGAGGCTGTTCATCTTGGCAGAGATGGCTGCAGGCTGTCCAGATTGGGCATGCGCAATTTCCCGGTCAATCAGGGTGTAGAAGTCATGGCGCATGCGTTCGGGAGCCACCAGCATTTTGCGGTAGGTGGCTTCTGCATACCCGGTCAGGCGGTTGAAGAGTTCGCTGGCATCAATGCAGATGCTTTTGTCTGCAGTCAGGTAAGAGATGTCGGTGTAAACAGCAGCCGTTCTGGGGTTGTAGTTGCCTGTCCCAACGTGCACATAGCGCCTCAGACCGCCCTGCTCCCGGCGCACCACCAGCGTCACCTTGGCGTGGGTTTTCAGCCTGGGAAGACCATACACCACGTGAATCCCGGCCCGTTCCAGCGCACGTGCCCAGGTGATGTTGCGCTGCTCATCAAAGCGGGCTTTCAGTTCCACCAGGGCCACCACCTGTTTCCCGGCCTCTGCAGCCTGGGTCAGGGCACGCAAAAGCCTGCGGTCACCCCCGGTGCGGTACAGGGTCTGTTTGATGGCCAGCACATCAGGGTCTTGCGCTGCAGCCTCAATGAACTGCAAGACCCCCTCGAAAGACTCATAGGGGTGGTGCAGCAGGACATCCTGTTGTTGCAGGGTGCAGAAGATGCCCTCCTCCCCTTCCAGGTCGGGAATGCTTGCAACATAAGGGATGTAGGTGAGTTGAGGATGGGTGGGGGCCAGCATGTTCACCAGGCCCATGAAGTCTGCAACCCCAAGGGGGCCAGAAAGCAGAAAAACATCCTGGCGGGTCAGCCTCAGGCGCTCAATCAGTTCCGAGAGCAGGCGCTCAGGGATGTCGGGATTGGCCTCCAGGCGCACCACAGCCCCGAAACGCCTGCGCCTCAGGCCATCTTCGATGGTGGCGAGCAGGTCTTCGGCTTCCTCTTCTTCAAATTCATAGTCGGTGTTGCGGGTGACGCGGAACACGTGGCTGCTGACCACCGTGCGTCCCCTAAAAAGCTCCGACAGGTGAGCAGCAATGATGTCTTCCAGAAACATGTACTGACCACTGGAGATCTTCACCACCCGGGCAAGCACCCCTACAGGCACCTTCACCCGGGCCAGTTCGATGCCCTCATCCTCTTCCAGAATCACTGCGAGGTTGAGGCTCAGGTTGGAGATGTAGGGAAAGGGATGACTGGGGTCCACGGCCAGAGGGGTCAGAACCGGGTGAACTTCCTTGAGGTAATACTCTTTGAGTTCTGCCCGAACTTCATCTTCCAGCTCTGAATACTTCACAAACTGAATGCCGTGTTTTTCCAGGTTTTCCAGGTTGGTCTGCAGGTTGCGCTGCAGGTTGGCCATCATTTCAGGCATGTGCTTGCGCACCAGATCCAGGTTCTGGTGCGGGGTCAGGCCATCCGGGGTGTGACTGCGCACATGGGCAGCAATCTGCCGGTGAATGCCTGCCACCCGCACCATGAAGAATTCATCGAGGTTGCTGCCGCAAATGGCAGAGTACTTGACCCGTTCCAGCGGCGGGTTTTTGGGATGCATGGCTTCGTAACGCACCCGTTCGTTGAATTCCAGCCAGGCCAGTTCACGGTTCAGGTAAGCCTCTCTGGGCAATTTATCGACGGTTTGATGACTTTCCACTGACATATGTTCTTTTCATTCTAGACCCGTCAGATGATCGTCAGATCAGGGGAATGTCAGGTGTTCTTGACCTGTCTGTATTCTGCAGCCATTTCAGAGGTGCACAAGGTCCAGTTCAGGCAGCAGGGTGACGCTTTCCTGTTCATTGGGATCGGTGCGGGACAGCACAGCCAGGGCCTCCTCGGTTTCGCTGAGGTTGTAAGGCAGGTGGGGCATGTTGGCTGGAATGTACAGGTAATCTCCCGCCTGCACCACCAGATGCTCTTTCAAACCCTCGCCGTACCACATCCCCACTGCGCCTTTCAGCATGTAAATGGCCGTTTCATGGTTCTGGTGCAGGTGGGCTTTGGCCCTCGCTCCCGGAAGAAAGGTGTTGAGGTGCAGGCAGAGGCCCTGAGATGCCGTGCTCTGGGCAGAGATGCCCATCTGGTACTGCAAACCCTGTTTGCCTCTGTACTGTTCTTCGGAGCGAACCACGGTGCAGGTGGGTAAGGTGCTTTCCATGAAAGGTCCTTTCCAGCGGTCCAGAACCGCTGTATACGATTTTCTTTAACGTATTCATACCACAAAAAAACCGCCCACGTGGGCGGTTTAAAAACTTAACTTTGTGTACTCAACACTCAAACATAACGTTTGAAAACCAGCACAGCGTTCTGGCCCCCGAACGCAAAGGAGTTGGACATGGCGTACTCCACCTGCTGTTCTCTGGCCTGGTTGGGAATGTAATCCAGATCCAGCTCGGGATCAGGATCATCGTAATTGATGGTGGGAGGCAGCACTCCATACTTGAGGGCCTGGGCGCAGGCAATGGCCTCCACAGCCCCTGCAGCACCCAGCAGGTGGCCCGTCTGGGACTTGGTGCTGCTCACGGCCAGCTTGTAAGCATGGTCTCCGAACACAGACTTTAGAGCCTGGGTTTCGGCCAGATCGTTGGCAGGGGTGGAAGTGCCGTGGGCATTCACATAACCAATCTGCTCGGGCTCCACACCAGCACTTTTGAGCGCACGGCGCATGGCCAGGGCAGCCCCACGTCCTTCTGGAGCAGGCATGGTCATGTGATACGCATCTGCACTGGTGCCATAACCCACCACTTCAGCGTAAATGCGGGCACCGCGTTTCAGGGCATGTTCCAGTTCTTCGAGCACCACAATTCCAGCCCCTTCACCCATCACGAAACCATCTCTGGATGCTGTGAACGGACGGCTGGCTTTCTCAGGGGCATCGTTGCGGGTGGACAGGGCCTTCATGCTGGCAAAGCCACCCATGGACATGCCTGTGATGGCAGCCTCTGCGCCCCCCGTCAGCATGATGTCAGCTTCACCGCGCTGGATGATGCGGAAAGCATCCCCAATGGCTCCACTTCCCGTTGCACAGGCGGTCACCACAGTGCTGCTGGGTCCCATCAGGCCATAACGCATGGCCACCTGACCTGCAGCCATGTTGGCAATCATGGTAGGAATGAAAAAAGGAGAAATCCGGTTGGCCCCCTTGTTCACAAAAGTGACCGCAGCTTCCTGGTAGGACTCAAGTCCTCCAATTCCACTGCCAATCAGTGCACCGGCATGCTCTCCGACCACGTCTTCTTCTTTCAAACCTGCATCTTCCAGGGCCAGGGCAGCCCCCACCATGGCCAGTTTGACAAAACGGTCCATGCGTTTGGATTCTTTGGGATCCAGCCATTTCAAGAAATCCAGGTGAATTTCGCCCACAATTCGGCTGTTGATCATGCTGCCATCAAAATACGTCAGCGGTCCCACTCCACTTTTGCCAGAGTGCTGTCCTTCCAGAAAAGCCTCTGCACCCACTCCGATGGGTGTCACTGGACCCACCCCTGTCATCACAACTCGCTTCACGTCGCTCCTCCTCAAAACGTGTGTCTACGCACTAAACACAAATTATATCCTGTAGCAGCTGAAAATCACCTGTTTGAACCTGGTTCAAAGCCGCAATGGGCAAAAGGCCCAGAAACCTTACAGGCCTTCCAGAACGACTTTCTCCTGCCCATTTTGCTGCTTCAGCCTTACAAGAAGCAAGCCATTCGTCTGGTGCTTTGCCAGACATGGTCTTTTTCTGCAGAAGATCAATCAGCTCAGACATTCATGTCCGTGTCTGCCCCCACATCGGGCCGCTTTTTCATGTCTGCCTTGAATTCTGCTGGAGGGGTCTGTTTGAATTCCACCAGCAGTGGCTCTCCTCCCCAGTTGATGGTCTTTCTGGAGAAGGGAATCATGATTTGGGCTTCGTCCATGGCCCGCTTGATGCGGCGGTTGAATTCCCGTCCCAGTGCCCACTGGGATTTGGGGAGCACCTTGAACAGGGCGCGGATGTTGACTGCATCCAGGTTCAGGGCCGTTACACCCTGCACTTCTGGGGCCTCCAGGAAGTGGTCTTTCCATTCAGCATCCTCGTACAAATCACCTGCCACTTTTTTGACCACCTCAATGGCCCGGTCCAGATCGGCATCGTAACCCACACTGAGGTTGGCCACAAAGCGGCTCCACTCTTTGGACTGCACACTCACGGTCTGAATCTGGCCGTTGGGGATGATGTGCACGGTGCCATCCAGTGCCCGCAGGTGGGTGACCCGCAGGTTCAACTTCTCCACCCCGCCAGAAAGGTTGGGATTGTTGTTCACAATGATGGAGTCATCCACCCCGTACTGGTCTTCCAGCAGGATGAAAAAGCCCGAGAAGATGTCCTTGATCAGGCTCTGGGCACCAAAAGACACCGCCAATCCCAGCACCGACACCGAAGCCAGCAAAGCACTGGAACGCACACCCAGGTTGTCCAGCACCATCACGAAAGCCAGCAGCACAATCACCACGGTGGCGGTGCTGCGCAGCACTCCGGTGAGGGTCCTCACCCGCACGGTACGGCGGCTGAACTCACTTCCTGGAACAATGCGCTCAGCCAGGGTGTTGACCACCCTGAGGGCCACATAACTCAGCAAAATCACGGCCACAATGCGGCCTATCACCTGGGTGAACCAGGCCACCACCTCGTTGCCCTGCTGGTAGAAAGCGGCGAACTGCTCCATGTGCAGGCTGTAAATGCCCACCACCACGGCCATGTAAATGACCACAGCGGTCCAGCCCAGTCGCACATAACGAAAGAGTTTAAGGTCCTGCACACCTGCAGCACTTTCAGCATAACGTTCTGCAAAACGCAGGGCTTTCGAGCCAATCACCCACATTGCATAAAGCACTGCGAGCCTCAGCACCAGTGTGATGATCATCTGGGGTTGCAAAAAATCCAACATGGTACTCAGGCTAACAAAAAAGCTTAAGAGTTCCATGCTGGAAGGTTCAGCAAGCATTCATCCCTTTGTGCTGCTCTGGTGCTGCTCTGGTGCTGCTCAGGTGCTGGAGAGGGCCTTCAGTTTGCCCAGCACATCCTTCTGGTAGGCTTCGTGGGCCACCCGCACAGCATTTTTCACTGCTCTGGCATCTCCACTGCCGTGCCCAATGAACACCAGACCCTGCACCCCCAGCAGCACACTGGCTCCATACTCACTGGGATCCACCCGTTCAGCAATCTTTTTGAGGGCAGGGCGCACCAGCAACGCACCCATTTTGGCCACAAAACTGCTGGTCAGGGCATCCCGGATCCAGCCCATCAGCACTTTTGCTTCACCTTCAGCGGTCTTCAGGACCACATTTCCGGTGAAACCATCGGTCACGATGATGTCGGTGGTTCCCTTGAAGATGTCCTTGCCTTCCACATTTCCGTAAAAGTTGATTTCCGGGGTGGCTTTCAGGAGGGGATGGGCTTCCAGCACCAGCGCACTTCCCTTGTGCTCTTCCTCGCCAATGGACATCAGGCCCACTGTGGGTCTGGAACGGTTGTGCACCGCCTGATAGTAAGCAGAGGCCAGGACCGCCCACTGCTGCAGATAAGGGGCCTTGATGTCTGCATTGGCCCCCACATCCAGCAAAGCACAGAAGCCTTTCTGAGAAGGAATGTAGGCCATGATGGCCGGGCGGTCCACCCCTTTGAGGCGACCCAGCGTGAAGAGGGCACTGGCCATGGTGGCTCCGCTGTGCCCCATGGAAACGGTCGCTCCGGCTTTTCCTTCCTTAACCAGTCTTGTGCACACGTTGATGCTGGCTTCGGGTCTGCGCCGCACATCCGAGGCGTGTTCATCCATGGTGATGAAATCCGGTGTGTGATGAATCTGAATGTTGTTGTTCTGAGGGTGCTTCTTCAGCTCTGCCTGCACCTGGGCTTCATCGCCCACCAGCAAGACAGGTATTCCCAGCCCAGCAGCCTCCAGGGCCCCGGCCACCACCACACCGGGTCCGAAGTCACTGCCCATGGCATCGAGTGCAATTGGTAAAGTCTCCATCCGAAAAAGCATTATAAACCCTGGCGGTGTGCAGAAAACTGAACTGGGGTGATGCCGGGGATCCTCGGCTGAAACAGACAACAAAAAAAGCAGGGTCTCCCCTGCCTCGATGTTGGAACCTGGACTCAGAACTCTTCTGAATCGTCAGAATCGCTGGAAGGCATGTAGTAGGGCTTGGTCTCGGTGCGCATTTCGCTGGGGAGGCGGTAGCCAGGACGTTCCACAGAGCTGCGGATGTCTTTCAGGTCAATGTACTCGTCTGCAGCGTTGCGCAGTTCGTAGCTGGTCATCTCGGGGATGCTGGCAACAATCACACGCTTGCCCTTGAAGCGCAGCACTTCACAGGGGCGCTCGAAGTCGCCGTCACCGGTCAGCAGGATGGCAGTGTCATAGAGGTCGGTGGTGGCCAGCAAATCGGTCACGATCTCGATGTCGAGGTTGGCCCGGCGGTGGGTCTCACCGGTTTCGCTGTCGGTGATTTCGCGCAGGGGCTTGGTGCGCACGGTGTATCCCATGTAGGTCAGCGCATCAATGAAGCGCTTCTGCTTGTCGTCCATGGGGTAAGGGACAGCAGTGTAGTAGAAGGCATTGTAGAGACGACCTTTTTCCGCGAAATACTCCAATATCTTGCGGTGATCGAAATTCCAACCCAAACGTTTTGCAGCGGCGTACACGTTCGCGCCGTCGATGAACAGAGCCACTCGTTCCATAGGTCCACTCCTTGAGGTCAATCAATAAAATTTTGTTTCCCGGCTTGCACACGGTACTCCCCAGTATACGGTTTAACACTTGCCAGAGTAAAGCGAATTCAGCCTCAATCCAGCGGAATTTCAGGCGTCACTTCAGAATCACTCAAGGCTTCCCATACAGATTTTTTCAGCTTACACAGGTCAATTTCACCATAAAGGCAGGGCAAGGTGTTCAAATGATGTTCAGCTTTGTGAAAGTTGCGGTGGGTCAGGCTTCCATGAACCCAGCGTTTGTGCAGGGCAGCCGCCAGCAAAATCAGGGCAGACAGAAACTTTTTCTGGTCGCCTTCTGCTTCCAGCCACAGTTTTTCCCAGGCTTCATGGGCCTCCCAGTATTGCCGCGCATTGAACAGCCTGATTCCTGCTTTGAGCGCTTCTTGCATCTCTACAGTGTAGCAGGTACAAGATCTACGCTTTAAATTTTAAAGTATAACTTATCTCCCAATCTCCGGGAAACAAAGGCGTAAAATGCATTCATGGGTAAGGCACAAGAAATCACCGACCAAAATTTCGACAGCACCATTCAAGAAGGACTCACCCTGGTAGACTTCTGGGCTCCCTGGTGTGGGCCCTGCCGGATGGTTGCTCCAGTCATCGAAGAACTCGCTGGCGATTACGACGGCCAGGTCAAAGTCACCAAACTCAACGTGGACGACAACCAGGCCACCGCCATGAAATTCCGCGTGATGAGCATCCCCACCGTGATCCTTTTCAAAGACGGCCAGCCCGTCGAAGTGATGGTGGGCGCACGGGGCAAACCCCACTTCACCCAGGCCATCGAGAAACACCTCGATGTGGTGAAGAACTGAGCATCAAAAAATCAGCCACTCCCAGAAAGTGGAGCAGAAGCGGAAACAATCCGCTTCTTTTTTTATTGTTTCAGTTTTTAAAGCAGTTGACAGAAGAATAAGAGGTTGTTTCTTGGGTTCGTGTTGTTTGAAGTGTTTGAAGTGTTTGAAGTTGTTTGAAGTTGTTTGAAGTTGTTTGAAATAGGAGGATTCGTAACTACTCAACACGGAAACGCTCTTGTGCGCTGAGTAGTTACTTTTACGGAAAATATTAACTTAAAAGATTTAAGTGAGATATGAAAATTATATTGTATTTTGTATAAAGCAATTGCAGCTGTTTAATCTAAACCAAAGACCAAATTTCAATTTTTGACTCCATTTTCACGAATACGGTCTGACTGGTTTTGGAAAAGACACCCCACTGTGTACTATCTTTGGGATTTCCAAAACTTGCCACCATTTTTCTGGTTTCGATGTTCCAGATTTGCAACAGGCCCTGCTGTCCTTTGCGAAGAGAGTCCTGACCCACCAGGATGGACTTCCCATCTGGACTGAAGTTCAGGAAAGTGGCGTAAAACAAGGACGTTTTGAATTCTGCTGTTTTCTTGAAGGTTCTGGGATTCCAGAGCATCACTTCACCAGAATCGATCACCGTGGCGAGGGTGTTACCTGCAGGATCAAAAGAGAGAGCAGTGTAAGCAAAAGCGTCGTTCAGTAGCGTTCTGGACAGCATTTTTCCACTTGAAAGGGAAACGAAGTATAGGGATGATCCGGTATAGCTGGCTCCAACGTCTCCCTTTGCAGGCACAGCCAGTTGAAGGGCAGACAGGTCTTTCCAGGGACGGTCCATTTTGCCCGTGTGGGTGTTCCAGCGCAGCACTTCATTGTTGTGGTTGACCGCATAGAGGAACGCACCATCTGGAGTGATGTGGCTTTCATCCATCGACCCGGGAGGGGTGGGAATCACCTTCAGGGGCTTCCAGTTTGCGGTCTGGTAAACCAGCAGTCCAGGGGATCCCTGCTCGGTTTCATCCACAAACACATAAAGGGTTTTGCCATCTGGACTGAATTGCAGTTCCTGGGCAAAGCCTGGAAGTTTCACCTGTTTGATGCGTTTGAGGGTCTTGAGGCTGAACACATCCAGGGCATTGTCAACATTGACAGCAACAAGCCAGTCGTGTGTTTCGTCCACAGCGAAACGGGCAGCGTGGGTGGTGGAAAGGGGGATTGTCGCTTTCAAGACGTAATCCGCACAAAAGCCTGTGGAGGTGAGGAAAAAGAGCAGGACGATACCGGTTTTCAGCCACATGTATGGGAGTTCCTTTCAGGATCTTGGGGTTGAGGCTCGTGTCGTCACCAGGGCCTGAAAGGTGGTTCCTGGCACAACAGCGTAAGTCGCCCATAGCATCTGTCTCTGATCATAAACGAATGCCACCACCTGATACCCTTTCGCGGTGACTGCCATCTACAGGCCCAGAGGGTTCTCTTGAACACAAAAGCAACTGCCCAGCTTAGAAAGCTTTTGCCGTGCTGAGTAATTACGGAGGATTCTTCTGAATCCTCCTATTTCACGGATCAACGCAGTAGGGTTCCAGCAAGGCTTGCAGCAACCGGTATCCTTCAGGCCAGTCGCCAAGACCGGAAGCACTGTTGATGTGGCCCTTCTCTCCCACATTCACCAGTTGCCCTCCCCAGGCCTGGACCAGCTGTTCTGCCTGTTCCAGAGAGGCATAAGGGTCATTGCTGCTGGCCACCACAAGCACCTGAAAAGGCAAAGGCTCCAGATGCATGGGCACAAAATTCTGCAGCTCTGCAGGCACGTCAGGTCCATCCAGATAAGGAGGGGCCACCATCAGGACAGCTTTCACAGGGTGGTTGATCACACAACATCCCCAATGCGCCACCGCCTGACAGCCCAGACTGTGGGCCACCAGAACGGTGCTCTCTTCTGACTGCCCTATCGCTTCATCCAGTTGTGCCACCCAGTCCCTGAGTTGTGGGGTTTCCCAGTCTTGCTGTTCCACCCGCTGAAAACCATGTTCTCTTTCCCAGATGGACTGCCAGTGTTCAGGGCCACTAGAGCCCCATCCTGGAACCGTCAGAATTCTCGTCATGGACAGATTCTAAACCAGCAGCCCTCAGCATCTCCCTGATCTGTGCTACAGTGCTCTTATGTTCGTGGTGCGAATTATTCGCCAGCTCGGGGGAATCCTCGGGTAGGCCAGCCATTCCGCCACCCTGACCCCCAGCAAGTTCTGCTGGGGGTTTTTCTTTTTGCTCTGGAGGCAACCATGCAAGAATCTGAGGCAGCAACATCCAGCAATGCAACATCCAGAAAAACAGCAGAAACAGCAGAAACAGCAGCTTTCATGGAGCAGGTGCTGAAAACCCGCGTTTATGACCTTGCCCTGGAAACCCCATTGCAGGAAGCCCGCACCCTCAGTCGGGAACTGAAAAACCGCATTCTGTTCAAACGGGAGGACATGCAGCCCATCCATTCCTTCAAGGTGCGCGGAGCCTGCCAGAAAATCAGCACCCTCTCTGACGCAGAAAAAGCCAGAGGCATCATCACTGTCTCTGCAGGCAACCATGCACAGGGGGTGGCTTACACCGCACACCATCTGGGCCTCAGAGCGGTGGTGGTGATGCCAGAAATCGCCCCCCAGATCAAAGTGCAATCTGTTCGGGACTGGGGCTCAGAAGTGATCCTGTACGGCCAGAACGTCACCGAAGCAGAACAGTACGCCCGCAAACTGCAACAGGAACAGAACCTGACTTTTGTGCATCCCTACGATGATCCGCTGGTGATCGCCGGACAGGCCACGGTGGGTCTGGAATTGCTCAGGCAGGCCCCTGCTGAACCCTACACCGTGTTCATCCCGGTGGGAGGAGGAGGCCTGATCGCCGGAATCGCCACCGTTTTAAAAGCCATCAGGCCAGACATCAAAGTGGTGGGTGTGGAACCCGAAAATGCCGACGCCATGATCCGCAGCATCCAGGCTGGCCATCAGGTCAGGCTGGACCATCTGGACACTTTTGTGGACGCTGTGGCTGTCAAACAGGCAGGCTTTCACCCCTTCAGACTGGCCCAGCAACATGTGGACGACTGGGTGACCGTCAGCAACCATGAGGTTTGCCTGGCCATCCGGGACATCTACAACAACACCCGCACCTTCATGGAGCCAGGAGGCGCACTGGGCACCGCAGGCCTGAAGAAATACGTGCAGGAAAAAGGCCTCACTGGCCAGACCCTCATCACCATCACCAGTGGAGCCAACGCAGACTTTGACCGCATCCGGGAAGTGGCCCAGAGGTTGTTTGATGGGCAGAGGCCTGTGGGAGAGAAAGGGGTGGTGTTGTAGGTGGGGGTCTTAGGGTGCTGCGGGTGAGATCCCCCTGCTTCTCGCGCTGCTTGAAGCGGTCCCCCTTGCCGATGGGGGATTGATGTGCGTCTGGGATGGTTTCCAATGTGTTATCCACCAACCCCCTTTCGTTAAGGGGGGACAGCCTTGCGCTGCGAAGCACCCAGCAAGGCAGGGGGGATCTGACCCTCAGTGCACCCAAACGCCCACCTCAACCCCCCAAACAGAAAATCCCTCCTCCCGAAGGAGAAGGGGTCGTGTTCTTGCAGCTCAGATCAGTTCGATCAGGGCAACAGGAGCGGAATCACCGCGACGCACACCAACACGCAGGATGCGGGTGTAACCACCGTTGACTCCAGCGTATTTGGGGGCGATTTCGCCGAGCAGCTTGCGCACCACTTCTTTGTCGTTGATGTCGCTGCTGATCACACGGCGGGCGTGCAGGTCGTTGCCTTTGGCAACGGTGATCAGGTGCTCAACAAAGGGGCGCAGCTCTTTGGCTTTGGCTACAGTGGTTTGAATGCGGCCTTCGCGCAGCAGGGCAGTCGCCTGGGCGCGGGCCAGGGCGGTACGTGCGCTGCTGTTGCGGTTCAGTTTGCGGCCAGCTCTACCGTGACGCATGTCTTACTCCTTATTCCTTCAAGCTCAGTCCGTGCAGGGCGAGCTGTTGCTTTATCTCATCGAGTGAACGCTCCCCGATGCCAGGGACCTTTTTGAGGTCTCTGTCCGAAAGGGCGCACAGGGCATCCACGGAATCAATCCCTTCCTCTTTGAGGGAGTGCAGAACCCTTGTGGTCAGGCCCAGGCCGTCGAGGGTCACTCGGGGCTGGAGCTGCTCGGGGAACGGCTCGGGGTTGATGTTCACGCTGGTGATGATGGGCGTTTCCGGATACACCGTGGTGGCAGGCACCGTGGGGATGCTGGTCACAACAGTGGGGCTGGGGGTGGTTTCAACGGTGTCACTGAAGACAGTGAGTTCATTCCGCAGGATCTCCACGGCTTTGTCCAGGGCCATTTTGGGGTCGATGGAGCCGTCCGTCCAGACGCGAATGATCAGGCGGTCCAGGTCGGTCTGCTGTCCCACACGGGTGTCTTCCACGTGGTAGGCAACGCGCTTCACAGGGGTGAAGATGGCGTCGACAGGGATGGAGTTGATGCGGTCCTTGATGGCGTGCTTGTCCGCAGGGACGTAGCCTTCGCCTTCTTCAACGCGCACTTCCATCACCAGTTTGCCGCCCTCGGCGAGGGTGGCAATGACCTGGTCGCGGTTCACAATTTCCGCGTCCATGGGAACTTCAAAGTCGGCAGCGGTGACCACCTTCGGACCCTGGGCGCGCAAGGTGAGCGTTTTGGGACCGGGAGCGTGGAATTTCACCACCAGTTCTTTGAGGTTCAGGATGATCTGGATGACGTCCTCAGTGACGCCTGGAATCGTGGAGAATTCATGCAGGACATCTTCGATGTACACGCTGGTGACCGCCGTACCCGGAATGGACGACAGCAGGATGCGGCGTAGGGGATTGCCGATGGTTACGCCATAACCACGTTTGAGTGGTTCCAGGGTAAATTCACCGTAATTCCCGTCAAGGCGTGC
Organism: Deinococcus roseus; assembly: GCF_014646895.1. Taxonomy (NCBI): domain Bacteria; kingdom Thermotogati; phylum Deinococcota; class Deinococci; order Deinococcales; family Deinococcaceae; genus Deinococcus; species Deinococcus roseus. Next base: position 13,566 of record NZ_BMOD01000022.1, on the reverse strand, counting down.
TTTAAGCTGCGGTTTTTTGTTCTCCACGTAAACCTCCGTTAACGTGAGTAGTACTCGATGATGAAGTTCTCGTTAATGGGCAGGGCCAGATCTTCGCGGGCGGGCAGGCGCAGGAATTGTCCTTTGCCAGCCTCGGCGTCCAGGGAGAGCCAGGGGCTGCCTTTGCGTTTCTTGGCCAGCTCCAGGTTTTCCTGAATGAAACCAATGGACTTGCTGCGCTCGGCAACGGAGATTTCGTCGCCGGCTTTCACGCGGTAGGAAGCCACGTCCACGCGCTTGCCGTTCACGAAGATGTGACCGTGACCCACGAACTGGCGGGCCTGGCGGCGGGTGGAGGCGAGGCCCATGCGGAACACCACGTTGTCCAGGCGGCTTTCGAGCAGCTGAAGGAACACAGTGCCGGTCACGCCGGGAACGTTGGAAGCTTCCTCAAACAGGTTGCGGAATTGCTTCTCGTTCACGCCGTACAGACGGGCAAGTTTCTGTTTTTCACGCAGACGGACCCCGTAGTCGGAGGTCTTGCTGCGGCGAGCGCCGTGCTGTCCTGGAGGACGGGGACGACGGTCGAGGAACTTCTGGACTTTTTCGGTCTCAGCCAGGTTGACGCCTTCGCGACGGCTGAGTTTAACAACTGGACCACGGTAACGACCCATCTAACTCACATCCTCTTTTTCTTGGGCAGGCGGCAGCCGTTGTGGGGAACGGGAGAGTCATCCATGATGGATTTGACATCGATGCCGCTGGCTTGGATGGCGCGGATGGCCTGTTCACGGCCGGATCCGGTGCCACGCACGACGACTTCCACCTGGCTCATGTTGAAGGTGCTTTGCGCCTTCTTCACCGCGTCAGCGGCGGCCAGTTGAGCAGCGTAAGGGGTGCCCTTCTTGCTGCCTTTGTAGCCGATGGTGCCGCCCGAGGACCATGCGAGAGAGTTGCCGTCCATGTCAGTGATGGTGACGATGGTGTTGTTGTAGGAAGCGTGGATGTAAGCACGGCCATGGGGAATGTTACGCCGGGTACGCTTGGTTCTGGTGGTCTTCGCTTTAGCCATTTCAATTCACCCTTACTTCCGCGCGGCTTTCTTCTTACCGGCAACGGTCTTGCGGGGACCTTTACGGGTACGTGCGTTGGTCTTGGTACGCTGACCACGCACGGGAAGGCCACGGCGGTGACGGAGGCCACGGTAGGCACCGATGTCCATCAGACGCTTGATGTTCTGACCGATTTCGCTCTTGAGGTCACCCTCGACTTTGTAGGTCTTTTCGAGGTCCTCGCGGAGCTTGGTGATTTCTGCTTCGGTCAGGTTCTTCACGCGGGTGTCGGGGTTGACGCCAGTGCGTCCCAGAACTTCGCGGGAACGGGTGAGACCAATGCCGAAAATGTAGGTGAGCGCGATTTCAATGCGCTTTTCACGTGGGATATCAACACCTGCAATACGAGCCATGATTCACCTTACCCTTGACGCTGCTTGTGCTTGACGTTTTCGCAGATCACGAAAACGCGGCCGTGGCGACGAATGACTTTGCATTTGTCGCACATCTTCTTGACGGAAGTTTGAACCTTCATGTCTTTCTCCTTCGCGCCGCCTCCTGCAGTTCTCACTTGACCGTTCCGTGGGCAAAACCCAACTTTTCTGAACGAAGTGAAAGTGCCTCAGCTGGCGCTCCACCCCCAGTTGGTCCGGTCACGGACCAATATTGGCCGTAATCCAAGCCCAGTGGGGATATCACTTCATGGCACGGATGCCAGTTAGTGACTTACTTGCGGTATACGATGCGGCCCCGAGTGGGGTCGTAAGGCGAAATTTCGAGGACGACCCGATCTCCAGGCAGAATGCGGATGTAGTGAATTCTCATTTTTCCGCTGATGTACGCCAGGATTTCGTGTCCGGAATCGAGTTGAACCTTGAACGTGGTGTTCGGCAGGGCTTCGGTGATCACACCCTCTGCACGAATGGTGTCGTCTTGCTTCTTCTCGCTTTTTCCTCGATTTTCTTTAATTGGTCTTTTCGCCACGCGTCCTCCGGGTCATCGGGTCTTGTCTTTACAGCCTTGTACGTCTTTCGCACGTTAAAAAGGCTTGTAAAAAACAAGCCAAAGAAAAGAGTACCACCTCAATGTGTTTTTTGCAAGGGGTTTGGTGGCGATGTGCCATCACCACGCCGAGGGCCGAGAGCTGAAGGCAGAGGAATACCCCACAAGTCCTTCCTGAGCAACGATTGCAAGCCAAAGCTTATTGATGTTCTCAAAAAGCGTGGCCGTGCTTTTGGCTGAGCAAGCGCCCAGTGCGAACCCGGCCGTCCGGGGAGCACGCTTTAGGGGCAAGAAAGCGAATGGAAGGGTCAGGACACTTGAGAAACCTACAGTTCTTTTGGCGTAGATCAATAAGCATAAAGTATGGCTCTCGGCCCTTGGCTCTTGGCCCTCGGCAATTTATTGCACAGCCTGCACAATGCGCTGGTAAACTTCATCCATGCTGCCAATGCCATCCACACGCTTCAGCACGCCACGGGCAGCGTAATAATCCACCAGAGGTCTGGTGTTGGTGTGGTAGACCTGCTGGCGGTTGCGGGCGGTTTCTTCGGTGTCGTCAGAGCGACCAGAGGTTTTGCCCCGCTCCACAATGCGGGAAATCAATTCTTCATCGGGAACTTCCAGCAGGGGAACAGCGTGAATGGGTGCTCCAAGTTCTTCCAGCAGCACATCCAGCCCTTCTGCCTGTGCACGGGTTCTGGGGAAACCATCAAAGATCACCCTGATTTTGTCCATGCTGGCGAGTTTGTCGCGGATCAGGGCAATCAGGATGGGATCTGGCACCAGTTCACCAGCAGCCAGAATGGGAGCAACCTGCTGGCCCAGTTCAGTCTGTCGGGTCACATGGTCGCGCAGGATGTCTCCAGTGGAGATTTGCAGCAAATCCTGCTCGCTGGCCAGTCGGATGGCCTGGGTCCCCTTCCCTGCCCCGGGAGGCCCCAGGAAAATGATCACTTTATTGGACTTCATCATGTCTCTCCTCCCAGTGGTTTGAAGGGCAGAATCACAGCACACCCTTCTTGATGCCCTCAAGCCACTTTAATAGGCCCTATTCTAACTTGCTGCTCACAGAAATTTGATCAGGCTGGTCATACGGGAGCAGAACAGGGTGTAACTCTTTGCGTTGTATGCCCCTGACCGGGTTTTGAACAAAAGAAAGAGAACCCCGTAAGGTTCTCTTTCTCAGAAGCTGGCGTGTTTACAGCCTTCCCCGCAAGCGGCCCTTGGAAATGAATCCATCGTAGCTGCGCAGGGTGAGCTGGGCTTCAATCTGCTTCAGGGTGTCCAGCGCCACACCCACCAGAATCAGCAAACCCGTTCCAGAGAATGCGAACACCGTCTGTCCACTGATGCCTGAAGTGGCCTGCAAGACCTGAGGCACCAGCACCAGGAAGCCCAGGAAGATGGCTCCCCACAGGGTGATGCGGGTGGAGATGAAATTCAGGTACTCTGCAGTGGCCACCCCTGGACGAACGCTGGGAATGAACCCGCCGCTTTCACGAAGGTTTTCCGCAATGCGTTTGGGATCAAACTGGATGCTGTTGTACAGGAAGGTGAAGCCAATCACCAGCAGCACTTCCAGCGCAATCCCAGTGGGTGAAGCCAGGGAGAACCAGCGGTTCAGGAAGGACACCAGATCCGGGTTGCTGCTCTGGAAACTGGTTTCCAGCACCTGCACAATGGTCATCACAGCACTGGCGAAAATCACGGGGATCACGCCTGCACCGTTCAGTTTGATGGGCAGGTAGGTTTGCTGCTTGGCGTACTGTTTTCCACCAATTTCCTTGCGGGCATATTGAATGGGAATTCTTCGTTCTGCCTGCAACACCAGCACAATCCCCACCACCGTGGCAAGGATCACCAGAAAGAAGGCCACAATTCCAAGCAGGGTCACAGCCTCGTTGTTGTAGAGGTCAACGATCTGGGAAATTGCACCTGGAAAACTGGCGGCAATGCCAGCAAAGATCAGCAAGCTGACCCCGTTGCCAATGCCCACTTCGGTGATGCGTTCACCAATCCACAAAGTGAAGGCGATGCCTGCCACCTGGGTGAGCACCACGTTCAGACGGAACATCCAGCCGGGTTCCCAGCCAGAAGCCAGGAAGCGTCCGTTTTCTGCTTCGCCCACCAGCATGGCGAAAAACAGAGCCTGAACCGCACCCAGTGCAATGGCCCCATACCGGGTGTATTGCGCAATGGCTTTGCGTCCCTCCTCGCCTTCTTTCTGGAGTTTTTCCAGGGCGGGGATGGACGTGGTCAGGATCTGCATGATGATGCTGGCTGTGATGTAGGGCAACACACCCAGCGCGAAAATGCTGAAGCGCGAAAGGTTCCCACCCGAGATGTTGCTGATCAAGCTCAGCAGGCCGCGGGCACTGCCGGCAGCCTGCTCGATTCCAGTGGGGTCAATTCCGGGGTTCGGAATGGTGCTTCCCAATCTATAAATCGCTAAGAGCAATAGGGTGAAGAGGAACTTCCGCTGCAATTCAGGAATGCGAAATGCGTCACGGAAGGCGCGAAACATTACTCCTCCTCGGGGAGGATGACTTTTCCGCCAGCGGCTTCAATCTTGGCAATGGCGCTCTGGGAAGCAGCGTCCACGTGCAAGGTGTAGGCTCCGGTGACTTCACCAGCAGCCAGCAGTTTGATGGGACGGTTGCCGTTGCGCACCAGACCACTGATGATGAAGTCTTCGAACTGCACGGTGCTGCCCGCTTCGAAGCGCTCGAGGTCACGCAGGTTGACCAGGGCGTATTCGATGCCTTCGTGGCTGAAACCACGTTTGGGCAGGCGGCTCAGCAAGCTGCTGCGTCCACCTTCAAAGAAGTGGCCTTTGCCTGCACCGGAACGGCTCTTTTGACCTTTGTGGCCACGGCCGCTGGTTTTGTCGGTTCCACCAGGACCGCGACCAACGCGTTTGCGGTCTTTGCGGCTGCCGGGGGTGGGTTTCAGGTCGCTCAGTTTCATTCCTGAACCTCCAGGAGGAATTTCACCTTGTTGACCATGCCTTTGACAGCATCGGTGTTGGGCACTTCACGCTCGTCACCGATTTTTTTCAGGCCCAGGGCCTTCACGGTTGCGATCTGGTCACCAGGTCGGCCGATGGTGCTGCGAACGAGTTTGATTTTCATTGTGCGCCTCCGCGCAGATCTTCCACTTGCTTCTTGGTCTTCAGGCTTTTGAGGCCATCAAACACGGCGTAAGCCACGTTGATCTGGTTTCTGGAGCCGAGTTCCTTGGACAGCAGGTTGGTGATGCCAGCGAGTTCAGCAATGGCGCGGGGCACGGAGCCGGCGATCACACCGGTACCAGGGCCTGCAGGCTTGAGGATCACGCGGCTGGTGGTGCTGGCACCCACGATGTCGTGAGGAATGGTGCCATTTTCCACGGGGACCTGGATCATGTTCTTGCGGGCCACTGCTTTGGCTTTTTCGATGGCGACAGGCACTTCTTTGGCTTTGCCAATGCCCATCCCGACGCGACCATTGCGGTCACCAATGACAACGAGAGCAGCGAAGCGGAAACGGCGACCACCCTGGTAGGTCTTGGCGGTGCGGTTGACGCTGATCATCTTTTCTTCGAATTCACCGGTTTCGCGGTCACGGTCGCGGTTGTTGTTGCGATTAAAACTCAAGGCCACCCTCCCTTGCAGCTTCAGCGAGGGCTTTCACGCGGCCATGGTACTTGTATTCGCCACGGTCAAAAACCACTTGCTTGACGCCTTTGGCAAGCGCAGCTTCGGCAATGGCTTTACCCACAGCAGCAGCAGCGTCGGTTTTGGTGCCTTCCACACCCAGGGCTTTGGAAGCAGCCTGGGCGAGGGTCACACCGTTTTTGTCATCGATGATTTGCGCGTAGATGTACTTGCTGGAGCGGAACACGCTCAGGCGCACACGATCGCTGTTCTTTTTGATCCTGGCACGGTTGGAGTACTTACGGCGCAGGGTACGATCCAATGCGGGCATTATTTCTTCCCTTTCCCGCCGGTGGCGCCTGCCTTACCGGCTTTGAGCGCGATCTGTTCGCCAGCGTAACGCACACCTTTGCCGTGGTAGACATCGGGTTTGCGCACTTTACGCAGGTTGGCAGCGGTCTGGCCGACCAGTTGCTTGTCGATGCCGGTGATGGAGAGCTTGGTGGGCTCAGGCACGGCAAAGGTGATGCCGGCTGGGGGCTCCATCACCACGGGATGGCTGTAACCAATGGTCATCTCGATGTTTTTGCCAGCCAGTTTGGCACGGTAGCCCACACCTTTGAGTTCCATGTTGATGGTGTAGCCTTCGCTCACGCCTTTGACAGCGTTGGCGACCAGGGTGCGGGTCAGGCCGTGCAGGGCACGGTGGCGAGGCTGGTCAGAGGGACGGGTCACATTGATGGTGCTGCCGTCCACAGCCACGGTCAGTTCATTGTTGAAAGGAACCGTCAGCTCGCCTTTGGGGCCTTTGACTTTGAATTCACTGTTTTCCACACTGACCTGAACGCCAGCGGGAACGGTGATGGGTTGTTTACCAATTCGGGACATGTTTCAAATCCCCCTTACCAGATCACGCAGATCACTTCGCCGCCAATGCCTTCTTTACGGGCATCGCGATCGGCAAGCAGACCTTTGGAGGTGGAAACCACGGCCAGACCCAGACCCTTGTGAATGCGGGGGAGGTCTTCGTGGTTGACATAGGCACGACGGCCAGGGCGGGAGATGCGCTCAATGTGCTTGATCACTTGCTCACGCTTGTGTCCGTACTTCAGCTGGATGCGCAAGACATCAAACTTGCCTTCATTAACGCGCTCGTAACTCGTGAGATAGCCCTCTTTCACCAAAATTTTGGCGATTTGCTCCTTGAACTTGGAGGCAGGCACATCCACGCTGTCTTTATATGTGCGCGTCGCATTCCGAATGCGCGTCAGCATATCTGCAATAGGATCGCTCAGCATTTCTTATCCTTTTCAGGGTGGGGAAAGCCCTGATTTTCAGGGATGTTCCCCAAAGCGAATTCTTGTTTTGTCGAAAAAGGATCTTCAGACAGTCCCGGAGCAAAACCGCTCCGGCTGTATCCAAAGCCTCTTACCAGCTGGATTTCTTCACGCCGGGCAGTTCGCCACGGTGGGCCATTTCACGCAGGCAGATGCGGCAGAGACCGAAGAAACGGTAGTATCCACGGGCACGTCCGCAACGCTGGCAGCGGTTGTAGTTCTGCACAGCGAATTTCTTGCTGTTATGGGAAATGACTTTACCTTTGTTCGCCATTTAACTTCTCCCTTACTTCCGGAAGGGCAGACCCAGTGCTTTAAGCAGGGCGCGGCCTTCTTCGTCGGTGCGAGCGTTGGTGACAATGGTGATGTCCATGCCGCGCACGGCATCCACCATATCATAGGTGATCTCGGGGAAGATCAATTGCTCTTTCACACCGAGGTTGTAATTGCCGCGACCATCGAAGCTGTTGGGGTTGACACCCCTGAAGTCACGGATGCGAGGCAGACCCACATTGATCAGTTTTTCCAGGAAGGTGTACATGCGCTGACCGCGCAGGGTCACTTTCAATCCGATGGGCATGCCCTGACGGAGTTTGAAGTTGGACACGCTCTTCTTGGCCTTGGTGATCACAGGCTTCTGCAGTGCGATGATGGCGAGTTGGCTGGCAGCTTTGTCGATGACTTTGGAGTCTTCTTTGCTGGAACCCAGACCCTGGTTCAGGACGATTTTTTCGATGCGGGGCACCTGCATGATGCTGGCGTAGCCAAAATCCTGTTGCAGTTGAGCACGCACCTCGTCGTAGTATTTTTTCTTCAGAGCGTCCACAGCATTAACCTCAGTCGATCACTTTGCCGCTTTTCGTAGCGACGCGAACTTTTTTACCGTCCACGACTTGCTTACGAGTGCGGGTGGGCTTGCCGGTCTCGGGATCAACAACGCGGACTTTGGAAGCATGCAGTGCAGCTTCGCGTTCCTCGATGCCACCTTCGGGGTTGTTGGCGTTGGCTTTGACGTGCTTTTTCACCACGTTGACGCCTTCAACGACCACTTTGTTTTCGCTGGGCAGGGCCAGGAGAACCTTACCGGTTTTTCCTTTGTCTTTACCGCTGGCGACGTAAACCAGGTCGCCTTTCTTCACGTGAAGACCCATTAGAGCACCTCCGGAGCCAGGGAGATGATCTTCATGAACTTGCGGTCACGCAGTTCGCGGGCCACGGGCCCGAATACACGGGTACCACGGGGTTCACCCTGGTTGTTGATGATCACAGCGGCGTTCTTGTCAAAGCGAATCACGCTGCCGTCGGGACGCTGGATGGCTTTGCTGGTGCGGACCACAACGGCCTTGACCACATCGCCAGACTTGACGTTGCCCTTGGGGGTGCTTTCTTTGACGCTGGCGATGATGATGTCGCCCACTCCGGCGTAGCGTTTGTTGCCGCCACCCCCGGTGGTCAGACCCTTCGCGCCGATGCCGTTGTTCAGAACACGGATGCACATGATTTCACGGGCACCGCTGTTGTCTGCGACGTCGAGTCGCGTTTGAGGCATGATCATGCTTCACCTCTGGCGCGCTCAATCAGTTTGGTCACTTGCCAAGTTTTGGTCTTGGAAATGGGGCGCACGCTGATGATTTCAACAATGTCACCAGTGTGGTATTCGTTTGTCTCATCGTGGGCAGCATATTTCTTGGAACGGGTCACGACTTTACCGTAAAGGGGGTGTTTGAACCTGCGTTCAACCTTCACGGTGACCGTCTTGTCCGCTTTGTCGCTGACAACGATACCTTGGAGCACTTTCTTGGGCATCCCTAATCTCCCTTACTTGCCTTTGCTTTCCGCAGAAACGGTCAGCAGTTGGGCGACTTCGCGCTTGATTTCGCGAATGCGAGCAGGGTTGGCGAGCTGGCCGACAGAGTTCTGGAAACGGAGTTCCATCAGCTCTTTTTTGCGGCTTTCGACTTCCTGCGCGATTTCAGCGGGCTTCAGTTGGCGAATTTCACTGAGCTTCATCGTAAACCTCGCGTTTGACCATCTTGGTCTTGATGGGCAGCTTGTGTCCAGCCAGACGGAAGGCTTCACGGGCCTGCTCTTCGGTCACATTGGCGACTTCGAACATCACGCGGCCAGGCTTCACGACGGCCACCCAGTATTCTACCGCACCTTTGCCTTTACCCATTCGGGTTTCGGCAGGCTTCTTGGTGATGGGTTTGTCCGGGAAAATGCGGATGTAGATTTTACCACCACGGCGGAAGTAACGGCTCATCACGATGCGGCAGGCTTCGATCTGGTTGGATTTGATCCAGGCAGGCTCGGTGGCCACCAGGCCGAAATCTCCGAAGGCCACGTACTCGCCGCCCTTGGTTGCACCGGTCATGCGACCACGGAACATCTTGCGGTACTTGGTTCGCTTGGGAAGAAGCATTACTCGCCTCCTTCTTTACGACGGCGGGCAGTGGGACGACGACGCTGTGCGCCACGCTCTTCGTTGCCACGCTGGGGTTTGGGCTGGGGTGCAGGACGCACTTCGCCACGGTTGCCGATCACTTCACCGTTGAACACCAGGACTTTGACGCCAATGATGCCGTAAGTGGTTTTGGCCAGTGCAGTTCCGTAGTCGATGTCGGCGCGCAGGGTATGCAGGGGCACGCGGCCTTCCAGCACTTTCTCGTTGCGGGCCTGTTCAGCACCACCGAGACGGCCACCCAGGATGATTTTCACACCACGGGCTCCGGATTCCATCACGCGCTGGGCAGCTTGCTTCATGGCACGGCGGAAAGCGAAACGGCGCTCGATCTGCTCGGCCACACGCAGGGCCACCAGGGGAGCGGACAGGTTGGGGTTGCCCACTTCTGCCACATTCACAGCCACGGTGCCAGCGGAAACCAGACCCTCGATGGCCTGGCGCAGGGCTTTGATGGCCTCGCCGCCTTTGCCAATCACCACGCCGGGTTTGGCAGCACTGATGGTCACGCTGATCTGCTGACCTGCACGCTCGATTTCCACGCGGGCAACGCCAGCGGTGGAAAGCCTCTTGCTGACCAGAGCACGGATGATCTCGTCTTCCTTGAGGAGTTTTTTGTAATCCTTTTTGGAAGCGTACCAGCGGCTGTTCCAGTCCTTGGTGATGCCCAGACGCAGTCCGTTGGGGTTGATTTTGTTACCCATTGCGTTCCTCCAGAATGATGGTGATGTGGCTGGTGCGCTTTTTGAGGATGTCACCACGACCACGAGCACGGGGGAGGATGCGCTTGAGGGTGGGGCCTTCGTTGACGAAGGTCTGGGCCACGAACAGGCGGTCTTCGATCAGGTCGAAGTTGTTCACGGCGTTGGCTTTGGCGCTTTTCAGCACTTTCAGCACGGGGTCGGACGCGCCACGCGGAATGAAGCGCAGCAGGTCTTCGGCTTCGCTCACGGACTTGCCGCGAATGGCATCGACGACAAGGCGCACTTTGCGCGGAGCGATGCGAATGTATCTGGCAATGGCTTTGCTTTGCATGGCTCCTCCTTACTTCTTCTTGCTGGATTTGGAGTTCTTGTCGTCGCCGTGGCCGCGGTAGTTGCGGGTGGGAGAGAACTCGCCGAGTTTGTGACCAATCATCTGCTCGTTCACGTAGACGGGGATGTGCTGTTTGCCGTTGTACACAGCCACAGTGTGTCCGATCATTTCGGGAACGATGGTGGAGCGGCGGCTCCAGGTTTTGATCACTTGTTTTCTGTTGCTGTTGTTGAGGGTGTCCACTTTGTCCAGCAGGTGGCCGTCAACAAACGGTCCTTTTTTCAGGCTACGAGGCATGCAGGCTCCTTATTACTTCCGGCGAGCGACGATGAAGCGGCTGCTGTTCTTGCGACGCTTGCGGGTCTTGAGACCTTTGGCAGGCTGTCCCCAGGGGGAAACAGGCGTGCGGCCAACACCAGTGCGACCTTCACCACCACCGTGGGGGTGATCCACAGGGTTCATGGAAGAGCCACGCTGATAGGGCTTGCGTCCGAGCCAGCGGGTGCGTCCAGCTTTACCGATCACGATGTTCTTGTGCTCTGCGTTGCCGATGCTGCCAACGGTGGCGTAGCACTCGGTGTGCACACGGCGAAGTTCGCCGCTGGGCAGGCGCAAAATCGCGTAGTCGCCTTCTTTACCCTGGATCTGGATGCTCGTACCGGCGCTGCGGGCCATCTGACCACCACGTCCGGGCACCAGTTCCACGTTGTGGACCACGGCACCGACGGGCATGAAGCGCAGGGGCAGGGCATTGCCGACCTTGGGTTCTGCTTCGGGACCGCTCACCACGGTGGAGCCGACTTGCAGGCCTTCGGGAGCCAGGATGTAGCGCTTCTCGCCGTCCAGGTAGTGCAGGAGGGCAATGCGGGCACTGCGGTTGGGATCGTACTCCACGCTGAAGACCTTGGCGGGAACCCCGGCCTTGTCGCGGCGTTTGAAGTCGATGATCCGGTACAGGCGCTTGTGGCCACCACCGCGGAAACGGCTGGTGATGCGACCACGGTTGTTGCGGCCACCGGTCTTGTGAATGGAGGTGGTCAGACTCTTCTCGGGGCGCTTTTTGGTCAGGCCCGAGAAATCAGCCGTGGTCAGGAAGCGCCTGGAGGGAGTGTATGGACGGTACGTCTTGACTGCCATGCTAGCGCTCCTTAAACCAGGTTCTCAAGGGCTTCGATTTTCTGGCCCTCTTTGAGTTTGACAATTGCTTTTTTGCGGTCAATGCGCTTGCCGGTGAAACGGCCTGCACGCTTGACTTTGCCTACCAGTTTCTGGGTGTTGACGCTGTCCACTTTGACGCCAAAGACTGCTTCTACGGCAGCTTTGATTTCAGGTTTGGTGACGCGGGGGTCAACCCAGAAGCTGTAAACGCCGTTCTCGATACCAGCGAAAGCTTTTTCGCTCACAACAGGAGCTTTGATGGTGTCAAAATGGCTCATTCTTCACCGTCCTTCGCGGGTTCGAGGACCACTGCGTCGATGACCAGGTTGTCATGGCGCAGGATGTCGTAGACGTTCAGGCCTTCCACAGCCACAGCAGTGACGTTGCGGATGTTGCGGGCAGCGAGGCGGGCGTTCACATCGTCAGTCACCAGGAAGATGCTGCCTTCGATGCCGTTCTCTTTGACCCAGGCCACAAACTGCTTGGTCTTGCCTTCCACGCCGAATCCGTCCACTGCGAACAGTTTTCCGGTGGTGGCGCGGTCGCCGAGGGCCATGGCCAGACCAAGCTGACGCACTTTGCGGGGCAGGGTGTAAGCGTAGCTGCGGGGTTTGGGGCCGAAGGCCACACCACCGCCCACGAAGGTGGGAACGCTGCGGTCACCGTGACGGGCGTTACCGGTGCCCTTCTGGCTGTACATCTTCTTGCCCACGCGGCTCACCTGAGCGCGGGTTTTGGTGCTGGCGGTGCCACGGCGGCGCTTGGCGAGCTGCCAGGTCACCACGTCGTGCAGGATGCCGACTTTGGCTTCGGGGAATTCGACTTCAAGAGCGCGACCCCCGTTTTTGCCGATCACTTTGATCTGGCTCATGACTTGCCTCCCTTGGCGGCAGCTTTGAGGATGACCAGACCACCGTTGGGACCGGGGATGCCGCCTTTGACGAGAATCAGGTTCTCATCAGGACGAACTTCGATGATCTCTAAGTTCTGAACGGTGATGCGTTCAACGCCCCAGTGACCGGCCATGCGTTTGCCTTTGTAAACGCGACCGGGGGTTTTGCGCTGTCCGATGGAACCGGGGCGACGGTGCCATTTTTTGGAACCGTGGCTGGCAGGACCGCCTTTGAAGCCCCAGCGACGCATGACACCCTGGGTACCGCGACCCTTGGAGGTGCCGGTCACATCAACGATTTCGCCCTGCTCGAACAGGTCAGCTTTGAGGACTTCACCTTCGAAGTTGAAATCGCGGAATTCGCGGAGGAAACGCACTGCGCTGGCACCGTTTTTCTTCAGGTGGCCCAGAGCGGGTTTGTTCAGGCGGCTTTCTTTCTGCTCGCCGTAACCAACCTGGATGGCGTTGTAGCCGTCGGTGGCAGCAGTTTTGCGTTGCACGATCTGGCAGGGGCCAGCCAGCACAACGGTGACGGGTACGACTTTATCGCCTTTCCAGACTTGGGTCATCCCGACTTTGGTGCCGAGAATGCCTTTGGTCATTGTGCACCACCCACGGTTTTGATCTCGATGTCCACACCAGTGGGGAGATCCAGGGTCATCAGGGAATCGATGGTTTTCTTGGTGGGGGACTCGATGTCCACCAGGCGGTTGTGGGTGCGGATTTCAAAGGATTCGCGGCTGTCCTTGTCAATAAAGGGGCTGCGCATCACGGTGAAACGGCGGATGCGGGTGGGGAGGGGAATGGGTCCGCTCACCTTGGCACCCGTGCGGCGCACGGTGTCCACAATCTTGGACGCACTCTGGTCGAGGGTGCGGTGGTCAAAGCCACGAAGTTTGATGCGAATCTTGGGAGCAACCATTATTCAAGCACCTTGGAAACCACGCCTGCACCAACGGTCCGGCCACCTTCGCGGATGGCGAAACGCAGACCTTCTTCCATGGCGATGGGCTTGA